>DASTLD010000412.1:0-5415 GCA_035715345.1 Longimicrobium sp. | reverse complement strand
GCCTGGCGCACGCGCTGCGCGTGGCCTTCTTCGTCCAGCGCAACTCCACCGAGTCGCTGCAGTCGCTCTGCGACAAGCTGGGCATGCACACCCTGGCCAACATGAGCCAGCAGTTCAGGCGGGTGTTCGGGCTCTCGCCCTCGCACGTGCGCGACCTGCTGGGCGCGGAGCCGCTGCTGGACCGCTGGTTCCAGGCGCGCTCGCTGCCGCGGGCGCCGGGGTCGCCGCTCCCGTCGACCAGGCCGTAGCGGGCCACCCCGGCAGCAGGTGGTCGGGGTAGAAGGCCCGCGCGGTGCCGGGGTGCGCCAGCCGGTGCAGGAAGAGCGCGATGCCGCTGGTGCCCATCCCGTAGTCCGCCGCCACCCGGTCCAGCCCCCCGCCCGGGAAGGCGGTGCCCAGGCGCGTGCGCACGCGCGTGGCCAGCAGCACCTCCGCAATGCGCAGGGCGTGCCGGCGGTGCTCCTCGTCGCCGGTCAGCGCGTGCAGGTCCAGCAGCGTCTCGCCCCACCCGGCGAATCCCATGTCCTGCCACAGCTTGTTGGTCCAGCGCAGGGTGATGGCGCGCGCGCACTCCGCGATCCAGGGCAGCAGCTCCGCGTCGCCGGTGCAGGCGTGGAGCCGCAGCGCCGCGGTGGCCACGCCCGCGCTGCCGAAGTAGACGTGCGGGGAGCGGTAGCCGCGGCCGCGGCGCCGCCCACCGGCGTCGGGCCACAGCGCGTACCCGGCGTGCCGCGTCACCTGCGCCAGCTCGTAGTCCAGCGCCCGGCGGGCCAGCCCCCACCAGCGCGGCTCGCCGGTGGCGGCGCCCAGGTAGGTGTAGAAGAGGGCGATGCCGCTGCCCCCCGCCGCCAGCCCGCAGGGCACCACGCGCCCGCCCGCGTCCGGCCACGCCAGCCCTCCCGCGCGGGGGCGGGCGGCCGCGGCCAGCTCCTCCCCGGTGCGCGCGGCCAGCGCCAGCAGCTCCGCGTCGTCCCAGCGCGCGCCCAGCGCGAGCGCCGCCACGCCCACGCCGGCGGCGCCGTGGTACAGCCCGGGGTGCGCGGGGAGCAGCGGCGTGGCGGCGGCGGCGTCCATGGCCCGGCGCGCGGCCTCGTCGCGGCCGCACGCGGCCAGCGTCAGCGCCACGCCCGCCAGCCCCACGTACAGCCCCGGCGGGCAGCGCTCCGGCGCGGCCGCCCGCTCCACCCACTCCAGCCACGCCTCCGGCACCCCGCCCCGCGCGCGCCGCACGTACTCCAGCGGCCCGCAGGCGCCGAGCTGCACGCACACCGTGTTCAGGCGGTCGGCGTCGGCGGAGGCGGGCCAGAGCGCGCGCGTCCGCTGCGGGCGGGCGCTCGCCTCGAAGAAGGCGCACACCTCCTCGCACGCCTCACCCACCCGGTCCGCGGTGTCCTCCGGCGCGCGGTCCGCCGGCGGCAGCGGGGTGGCGCGCCCCGCCGCCCGCGCGCGCCAGGGGATACGCGCCGGGCGCACGGCGGCCAGCGCGCGGCGCACCTCCGCGGCGCCCCAGCGGGCCGCCGGGTCCGGCGCCAGCAGCCCCTCGGCAATCTCCAGCAGCGCGCCGGGCACGCCGAGCTCGTCCATCATGATGCGGGCGGCGTCCAGCGTGCCCTCGCGGTTCAGCCGCAGGCCGGACGCCAGGAACGAGCACATCTCCACGATCACGGCGCCCAGCGCGTAGTAGTCGTCCGCCTCCGTGGGCTCCAGCCGGTCCATCTGCTCCGGCGACGCGTAGCCGGGGGTGTTGATGCCCGCCGCGTAGGCCAGCTCCCCGCCGCGCTCCCAGGCGTACTCCAGGTCGATGAAGCACAGGCTGCCGTCGCGGCGCACCAGCACGTTGTGCACGGTCAGGTCGCGGATGACGATGCCCTCGCGGTGGAAGGCCTCCATGCCGCGCAGCAGCTCCAGGATCACCCGGCGGAAGGCGTAGAACAGGCGGCGGGGGCTGCCCAGGCCGCGCCGCTTGAAGTAGCGCGCCAGCGCCCAGTCGCGCAGGGGCACGCCGTCCACGTGCTCCATCACCAGGTAGCGGTGCTCCCACACCTGGAAGGCGTCCACGAAGCCCGGCGTCAGCCCCGTCCCGTCCATCCGCCGCAGGATGCGCGTCTCCTTGTCCAGCAGCGCCACCGCGTCCGTCGCGTCGTCGATCCACCCGGTGCCGGGGCGCCGCTCGCGGACCACCACCGGACGGTCCTGCTCCAGGTCGGTGCCGTAGTAGACGCCGCCCAGGTTGGAGTAGCGGATGGCGGCCCGCACCCGGTAGCGCCCGTTCAGCGTCACCAGCGCCTCCGGCGAGTCCACCACCTGCACCGGGCGCGCGCCGTACGGGTCGTCCACCCACTCCGGCAGGCGGTAGTAGCCGCTGCGCGCGTCGGAGACGGTCTGCCCCTCCGGGCCCACGATCTTCTGCACCCGCACGCCGCGCGCGTCCACCGTGTCCAGCGGCAGGTGCTCGCCGTAGCGGTAGAAGACCACGCGGCTGCCCGGCACCCGGCGGTCGGAAAGGATGTAGGGCCCGTCCAGGCCGTCGGTGGCCCGCGCCAGCGCCTGTGCCAGGCGCTGGAAGTGCGCCTCGTCGCGCGGGTACACGGTCAGGAACTTGCCGCCGCCCTCGCGCGGCCAGTTCTTGGACAGCATCACGTACAGGATGGCCTTGTCGGAGGCGAACTTGAAGGCGGCGGGGTCCGCGGCCAGCACCGGCAGCACGCGGTCCAGCACCTCCGGCGCGCCGGCCGGCGTGGCGGAGACGTGCAGCTTCCACCCCTGGCGCGGGCCGCTCCACCCCGCGGGCAGCGCGTGCGTCCACACGCCGCGCGGCAGCACCGTCCAGCCGTCCCCGCCCAGCCGCTCCACCACGCGCGAGCGGTACTCCGGGCCCAGGGCCTTCTCTTCCAGGGGGATGAAGAACTCGCGGTCCAGCAGCGAGTAGGTGGCGTTGTCGGACATCTCGGCTCGGGTGGCGCGGGTGGCCGGCGTCCGGCCGCGGCGGGGACCGGCGGCCGGGGATTCCGTTTCGAAATGGGTCATCCGCCTCGGCGGTCCCGGCGGAAGCCCGCCGCTCGCCTGCGATGGCCCGGCCGGGCGCCGGCGGACGTGCGCCCGGGGGGCCGCGGCGTCATGCCCAGCCCGTGGGCTGCGGGTCCGGCGGCGGCGAGTCCGGCTCGTACAGGCAGACCCACGTCTCGCACTCGAAGGTCAGGCAGCCGTACGTCTCGCAGTAGTTGGTCCGGCACTGGTAGGTCGGCTGGTCCCGGTAGTAGATGCAGCCGTTGCTGGGCTCGGGGCCGGGCGCGGGCGACGCGTCCGCGTCGTACGTCTGCAGCGACAGCACCTGCTCCATGGGGTCGACGAAGGGGTCCATGCGCGCCTCCGCGATGAAGGGTCCGCGCCGCCTTCCGCCGTCCGGCCGCGGAAGGCGGCGCGCTCACCGGCCGCGTGCTACCAGGTCTCGCCGATCGGCTGCGGCTCCGGGCTGCGGTCGCCGTAGATGCACTGCCAGGTGGCGCACTCCACCGTGATGCAGTCGTAGGTCTCGCACCAGTAGGTGGTGCAGCCGTACGTCCCGCCCGGCGCGTAGATGCAGCCGTAGCTCACGTTGTCGGGCGGCGGCGCCGGGGTGGTGTTGTAGGTCTGGAGCGAGAGCACCTGCTCCATCGGGTCGCCCGGCATGCCGTAGCCGGTGTCGGCGGGGAGGGCGAACGGGTCGCGGAACGGATCCATGGAGACCTCCGTGCTGAGAGGAAAGGATGACACCCGTCGGTGGGTGCGCGTCATAGCTACCGGCCGCCGGAGGGGTTTTCCAGTGTGGATGTCGGCACGCGATTGCCGAAAACGTGAGCCTCCGGGCGATCCCGGCAGGAGCCTGCCGAAATGCATCCACTCCAATGTCGGCAGGCATCTGCCGGAATCGTGAGACCGCTTCGATCCCGGCATCGGCGTGCCGAAAACCTCCCGATTCGAAGTCGGCACGAGGCTGCCGGAATGGTGATATCGCCCTCCACTCCTCTCGCCGCGCTCTCTCCCCCGGGGCGGCTCTCCCCGTTCCCGCGGTGGCCCAGCCGCATCGCTCCGTTGAGCGGCCCCGGCGCCGGGGCTATATTCGGGGCTCGGCCGTCCACCCCCGCCACCCGCCGTCCGTGTCGCGAACCGCACTCGCCCGCCGCTACCGCCCCCGCCGCTTCGGCGAGGTGGCCACGCAGGAGCACGTCTCGCAGACGCTGCGCGCCGCCGTGCAGCGCAACCGCGTGGCGCACGCCTACCTGTTCTGCGGCCCGCGCGGCGTGGGCAAGACCACGCTGGCGCGCGTGCTGGCCATGGCGCTCAACTGCCCCGACCGCACGCCGGAGGGCGAGCCCTGCGGGGTCTGCGACAACTGCCAGAAGATCTGGTCCGGCCACGTCTCGATGGACGTGGTGGAGATCGACGCCGCCAGCAACCGCGGCGTGGACGACGCGCGCGAGCTGCGCGAGCGGGCCATGTACGCCCCGTCGGAGGACCGCTTCAAGGTCTACATCATCGACGAGGCGCACATGCTGACGCGCGAGGCGTGGAACGCGCTCCTCAAGATCCTGGAGGAGCCGCCCCCGCGCGTCATCTTCGTCTTTGCCACCACGGAGCCGCAGAAGATCCAGCAGGCCGCGCCGCCCATCCTGTCCCGCTGCCAGCGCTTCGACTTCCACCGCATCTCCACCAGCGACCTGGTGGCGCGCCTGCGCACGGTGCTGCGCGCGGAGGGCATCGAGGCGGGCGACGACGTGCTGGTCCCCATCGCCCAGAAGGCGGACGGCGGCATGCGCGACGGGCTGTCGCTGCTGGACCAGGTGCTCAGCTTCACGGAGGGCGTGCCCACGCCGGACGACGTGCGCCGCATCCTGGGCCTGGTGGGCACGGAGGTCTACCTGGAGCTGTTCGGGGTCATCGCGGAGCGGCGGTCCGCGGAGGTGTTCCGCTTCGTGGGCCGGCTGCTGCAGGAGGGGTACGACCTGGCGGAGTTCTACCGTGGGCTGGCGGACTTCCTGCGCGCGCTGCTCATCGTGCGGCTGGACGGCGGCGAGGGGGAGGGCGTGCCGCCGCACCTGCACCCGGCGGTGCGCGAGTGCGCCTTCCGCTTTGCCCCCGGCGACCTGCTGCGCATGCTGGCGCAGGTGGCGGAGCTGGACGCGGACGGCCGCT
The DNA here is from genome assembly GCA_035715345.1 of Longimicrobium sp. Taxonomy (GTDB): domain Bacteria; phylum Gemmatimonadota; class Gemmatimonadetes; order Longimicrobiales; family Longimicrobiaceae; genus Longimicrobium. The sequence continues at coordinate 243 of DASTLD010000412.1, read as the reverse complement.
TCCGCAAGAGCGGCGAGCAGCGCATCCTGATCGAGCTGCTGCTGCTGCGCTTTGCCTACCTGGAGAGCACCGTCAGCCTGGAGGACGTGCTGGCGGCGGTGGGCGGCGGGCGGTCCGGCGGCGGCGCACCGGGAAACGGGCCCGGCCGGCCGGCGACGCCTGAGCCGCGGGCCGGCCTTTCCAGCGAACGGCAGGTTACAGGGGACAGGGGACAGGGGACAGCCGGCGGGCCTGCGCCCGCGG
>DASTLD010000411.1:0-10950 GCA_035715345.1 Longimicrobium sp. | reverse complement strand
CGGGGAGCGTGGAGCCGGTCCGCGTCATCCCCGCCGCGCACTGGCAGGCCGCCCGCACCACCGGCGACTACACGCTGGCGGCCTGCACCGTCGGTCCCGGCTTCGACTTTGCGGACTTCGCGCTCCTCGCGGACCACCCGCGCGAGGCGGAGGCCGTCCGCCGCCGCTTTCCGGACGTGGCCCCGCTGATCTGAAGGAGGGGAGCATGCCGTCCATCCACCGCATCGCAGCCGCGCTCCTGCTCGCGGCCGCCGCGTGCGACTCGCCGGCCGACCCGCCGCTAGGCGATCCGACGTTCCGCATGGCCTTCGGCTCGTGCCGCGACGAGGACCTGCCCCAGCCCATCTGGACCGCCGTCCGCGCCACCGCCCCGGACGTCTGGCTCTGGCTGGGCGACAACATCTACGGCGACACGCAGGACCAGGCGCTCCTGCGGCAGAAGTACGCGCTGGGCAAGTCGCACCCCGAGTACACCGCGCTGCGGGCCGAGGCGACCGTGATCGGCACCTGGGACGACCACGACTACGGGCGCAACAACGCCGGCGCGGAGTTCCCCGCCAGGGCGGCCAGCCAGCAGGCCCTGCTGGACTTCCTGGACGTGCCCGCCAGCTCGGCGCGGCGCACGCGCGCGGGCGTCTACGAGTCGTACGTGATGGGCACGCCGGGGCGGCAGGTGAAGGTGATCCTGCTGGACACCCGCTACCACCGCGCCCTCGTCGGCTCCAACGGCACCATGCTGGGCGAGGAGCAGTGGGCGTGGCTGGAGGCGGAGCTGCGCGGCAGCCGCGCCCAGGTGACCCTGATCGGCTCCAGCACGCAGGTGGTGTCCGAGGAGCACACCCGGGAGAAGTGGGCCAACTTTCCCGCCGAGCGCGAGCGGCTGTTCCGGCTGATCGCGGACACGGGCGTGCGCGGCGTGGTGTTCCTGAGCGGCGACCGCCACTTCGCGGAGATCTCGCGCCTGGACGACAACCCGGCCGGGTACCCGCTCTACGACGTCACCTCCAGCGGCATGACGCACTCGACGCTGCAGGCCGTCCCCGAGCCCAACCGCCACCGCGTGGGGCCGGGCAACGTCGGCGTCCACAACTTCACGCTGCTGGAGATCGACTGGACCGCGCGGCCGGTGACGCTCCGCTTCACCGTGCGCGACGTGGAGAACACGGTGCGCATGGAGCACGTCATCCCCCTCACCGAGCTGCAGCCGTGACCATGCGCGTCGCCGTCACCGGATCCACCGGGCTGGTCGGGGCGGCGCTCGTGGAGCGGCTGCGGGCGGAGGGGCACTCCGTGCTGCGGCTGGTGCGCTCGCGCTCCGCCGGGGCGGACACGGCGCACTGGGACCCCGACGCCGGCGCGCTGGACGCCGCGGCGCTGGAGGGCGTGGACGCCGTCGTCCACCTGGCGGGCGAGAACGTGGGCGCGCGCTGGACGCAGGAGAAGAAGCGCCGCATCCGCGACAGCCGCGTCCTGGGCACGGGCCTGATTGCCCGGGCGGTGGCGGAGACGAAGCGCAGGCCGCGCGTGCTGGTCTCCGCCAGCGCGGTGGGCTGGTACGGCGACCGCGGCGACGAGGTGCTGACGGAGGAGAGCGCGCCCGGCACCGGCTGGCTGGCCGGCGTGGGCCGCGAGTGGGAGGCGGCGGCCGCTCCCGCGGTGCAGGCGGGCGTCCGCGTGGTCCATCCGCGCTTCGGGCTGGTGCAGAGCGCGGCCGGCGGCGCGCTGCAGCGGCTGCTGCTGCCCTTCCGCATGGGCGTGGGCGGCCCCATCGGCGGCGGGCGCCAGTGGATGAGCTGGATCAGCCGGGAGGACGCGGTAGGCGTGCTGATGCGCATGCTGGACGACGAGCGCCTGAGCGGGCCCGTGAACACCCTGGCCGGCGCCAGCCGCAACCTGGACTACGTGGCCGAGCTGGGGCGGCAGCTCCATCGCCCGGCGCTGCTGCCGGTGCCCGCGTTCGGCCTGCGCCTGCTGTTCGGGGAGATGGCGGACGAGGGGCTGCTGGCCAGCCAGCGGTGCGAGCCCCGCCGCCTGCTCGACGTCGGCCACACCTTCCGCCACCCCACCCTGGGCGACGCCGTCGCCGCCGGCCTGCGCGACACCTGATCCGCGGCCGAGGGAGCCGGGCGGCGGCCAGACGCGACGAGGGCGCGGAGAGAACCTCTCCGCGCCCTCCGCGTCTCCGCGTGAGTCCCTGTCAGCCCGCCGGGAAGCCCGGCTCGCCGCGGACCTGCGCGGCCTGCCACAGGTGCCGCCGCTGGTGTGCCAGGGTCACGCAGAAGGCGTCGCCCACGCTCAGCCGCAGCCAGCGCCACGCGGGCGACCCGACCCTGGTGCGGTTCAGGTCCACCTCCGCCGCGTCGCGCAGCAGCGAGGCGTACTCGCCCAGCAGCGCGCGGTAGTCGTCCACGACGGAAAGCGGCCGCGCGGCGGTCCCCTCTCGGATCCCGAAGGCGGCGGGCGCCTTGAACTTGCGGCGCGGCGGGGGCTCCATGCCGCGCGCCATCATCCCCCCGAACAGGCCCGGCTTGAACGGCCTGCCCGGCCGCTTTCCGGCCGCGCGCGCCCGGTCGATGGCCTCGCGGAAGCGCTCCGCGTACTTGCCGTCCGTGACCGCCAGGTGCTCGATGCACTCCGCCACGGACCAGCGCTGCGGCGACGGCTTCCAGTTGAACTGCGCCTCGGACAGGCCGCCCACCACCGTCTCCAGCTCGGCCCGCACGCGGGCGAGCTGGTCGGAAAGGTCGGCCAGGGCGGGATCGAAGTCGGGCATGGGGATCGGCGTGGTGGGCCCGCCGGCCTCCTCCCCCCCCCAGCCGCGTGGAGAGGGGAGGAGACCGCCGCGCGGGACGTGCTCCGGTGCTGCGCCGGGCTGGGTCCGTACGTCGTACCTCGTACTCCGTACTAGACGCCGGCCTTCTCCATCACCGGCGCCGTCCGGAGCTCCTTGCGCAGGATCTTGCCGATGGGGCTCTTGGGCAGGTCGTCGCGGAACTCCACCGCGCGCGGCACCTTGTAGGCGGCCAGCGACTCGCGGCAGTGGCGCACCACGTCCTCGTCCGTCAGCGCCTCGTCCTTCTTGACGATGAACGCCTTGACCGCCTCGCCCGTGCGCTCGTCCGGCACGCCGATGACCGCGGCCTCGCGGATGCCGGGGTGCTTGGCCAGGCAGTCCTCCACCTCGTTGGGGTAGACGTTGAAGCCGCTGACCAGGATCATGTCCTTCTTGCGGTCCACGATCCGGAAGTAGCCGTCGGCGTCCATCACCGCCACGTCGCCGGTCAGCAGCCAGCCGTCGCGCAGCACCTTGGCCGTCTCGTCGGGGCGCTGCCAGTAGCCCATCATCACCTGCACCCCCTTGCAGGCCAGCTCGCCGGGCTGGTCCACCGGCACCGGGTTGCCCTCCTCGTCCAGGCAGCGCACCTCCGTGGCCGGCAGGGGAATGCCGATGGTGCCCTCCTTGACCAGCGACCCCATGGGGTTGAAGGTCACCACCGGCGACGCCTCCGTCAGCCCGTACCCCTCCACCACCGGCGTGCCGGTCACCTCCTGCCAGCGCTTGGCCACCGCGCCGTGCAGCGCCATGCCCCCCGCCACGGACGTGCGCAGCGCCTTGGGCGGCGACTGCTGGAACCACTCCTCGTTGGCCAGCGAGTTGAACAGCGTGTTGACGCCCGACAGCCAGGTCACGGGGTGCTTGGCCAGCGGCACCTTGAGGTTGGTGATGGGCCGCGGCGAAGGGATCAGCACATTGTGCCCGCCGATGTGGTAGAACAGCAGCAGGTTGACGGTGAACGCGAAGATGTGGTACAGCGGCAGCGCCGTCAGGATGGACTCGCTGCCCTCCGACAGGTAGGCGCCGTTCATCTCCAGCATCTGCGCCGTGTTGCCCAGCAGGTTGCCGTGGCTGAGCATGGCGCCCTTGGACACGCCCGTCGTGCCGCCCGTGTACTGCAGCGCGGCCAGCGTCTCCAGCCCCACCCCGTCCAGGTAGCCCGGCACGTCCGCCCCGCCCGCGATGCGCCCGCGGCCCTGCTTGAGCGCGTCCTGGAAGGTGGTGTGGGGAACGGTGGTGGGCGGCAGCTGCTTCTTGACGTACTTGAGCACCGTGCGGATCACGAACGCCGGCACGGCCGGGAAGAACTCGGTGATGCGGACGGTGACCACCGTCTTCACGTCCGTTTTGGGCAGCACCTCCGGCAGGCGGTCGCCGAACAGGTCGCTGATGACCAGCACCCGCGCGCCGCTGTCCTTGAACTGGTGGATCATCTCCGGCGGCGTGTACAGCGGGTTGGTGTTCACCGCCACGCAGCCCGCCTTGAAGATGCCGAACAGGACGATGGGGTACGCCAGCGAGTTGGGCATCTGCACGGCCACCCGGTCGCCCGCGTTCAGCCCCAGCCCGCCGCGCAGGTACGCCGCGAACTCGTCGGACATACGGTCCACCTGCCCGTACGTCAGCGCGCCCGCCATGCCGTTGGGCATGACCTGGGTGAACGCGGTGGACGCCGCGTGCTTCGCGGACACCCGGCGCGCCATGTCGCCGATGCTGGAGTAGGGGATGGGGTCGATCTCGGGCCGGGTGCCCGGGGCGTAGTGCGAGACCCACGGACGGTCCGTCATCGCTTCCTCCTGGCAGGGCGGGTGGAGCTGCGGGGACAAGGCGGAACGCCCGTAGCTTACAGCGGCCCCGCGAAGAAAACAACATGACTCACGCGGAGACGCAGAGGACGCGGAGAACCGCGGGAACGAGGAATTCCGAGCGCCTGATGGATGGAAACGTGTGCGGAAAGGATGCCCATGTCGCAGTCGGAGCGCGCCTCTAAGCTTCGGTAGGCAAGTGGTTTACGATCACATTGACAGAATGGACGAGGGGCCGCATCGTAGAGGCTGCAGGGGGCATTTCGGGGAACCGGGGCTCGCGGAACGATGGCGATCTGGTGGATGATCCTGATGGTCTTCGTGCTCCCGCAGTTCTCTGCGTCCTCCGCGTCTCTGCGTGAGACCCAAAACGAGAGCGGCGGCACCCGCGTGGGGTGCCGCCGCTCTCGTTGAACTTCCTGCGAGCTCAGTCCGCGGAGGCGTGCTCCGGGGCCGGCTCTTCGGCGGCCACGATCTTCTGGATGGGCACCACCGTCGCGTCGGGGCCGCCGTTCTCCGCGGCCAGGCGGCCGAACATGGCGGGCAGCTCCACCCCGCCGATGTCCTGGATCACCTGCATCATGGGCGGCAGCGTGCGCGCCATGCCCTGCAGGAAGTTGCCCGTGCTGGCGCCGTTGCCGCCGTCCCATACCACCACCTTGTCCAGCTTGATGCTGGAGATGGCGTCCGCGGCCGTCTTCGCCAGGTTGTCCACGTGCTCCAGCATCAGGAGCTGGAAGGCCGCCTGCGACCCGCCGCACGCGTCCACGATCTGCTTGAGGCCGTCGGCCTTCTTGGCCAGGATCTCGTACTGGCCGCGCGCCTCCGCCTCCAGCCGCGCGTAGACCGCGGCCGCCTCGGCGTTCGCCTCCAGCTTGCGCTTCTCCGCCGCGGCCTCGGCCTCCACGATGGTGCGCGCCTTCTCCGCCTTGGCGGGCGCCTCCAGCTCGGCGCGGCGCTCGGCCTCCACGCGCTCGGCGTCCGCGAGCGCGGCCTTGGCCATCGCGCGGTTCTGCGCCTCCTCGACGGCGGCCTCCGCCTCGCGCTTGCGCGTCTCCGCCACCTGGTACGCCTCCGCCTCGCGCACCTTGAGCTGCGCCTGCGTGGCCACGATCTGCGCCTGGCTCTGCGCCTCGCCGGCGATGGCCTTGGCGTCGGCGTTGGCCACCGCGATGCGCTTCTTCTGCTCCGCGTCCTTGACCGCGATGTCACGCTCGAAGGCGGCGGTCTGCTCGCCCACCTTCTGCTCCTTGTCCAGCTCCGCCACGCGCACCGCCTGCTCGCGCGCGGCCTCGCGGATGCCGATCTCCCGCGTCTTGTGCGCGTTGGCCACCTGGATCAGCTGCTCGCGCTCCGCCTCCGCCACGCGGATCTCGCCCAGCTTCTCCTGGTCCGCCACGTCGCCGCGGGCCTTCTGCACCGCCTCCGCCGCGGCCTTGCGGCCGATGGCCTCGATGTACCCCGACTCGTCGGTGATGTCGGTGATGTTCACGTTCAGCAGCACCAGGCCGATCTTGCGCAGCTCCGGCTCCAGCGACTGCTGGATGTTGTGCAGGAAGCTCTCGCGGTCGCGGTTGATCTCCTCGATGCGCATGGACGCGATCACCTGGCGCAGCTGGCCGAAGATGATGTCCTGCGCCTGCCGCTTGATCTGCTCCGGCGGCAGCTTGAGCAGGCGGATGGCCGCGTTCTGCTGCACCTCCGGCTCCGCGCCGATGCCACCGTGAACACGCTGGGCACGTTGACGCGGATGTTCTCGAACGACAGCGCGTCCTTGAGCGGGATGTCGATCTGGATGGGCTCCAGGCTCAGGTAGTCGAACTCCTGGATGATGGGCCACACCAGCGCGCCGCCGCCGGAGATGCACTTGGCCGCGTTGCCGCCGCCCACGCGGCCGCTGACCACCAGCACCTTGTTGGCCGGGCAGCGCCGGTAGCGCGACGCCGCGAAGAACACCAGGCCGAAGAACGCGGCGACGGCCAGCAGCACGCCGCTGCCCAGGATGGCGGTGGGGTCCGCCTGGACCAGGGCGGCGCCCAGGTTAACGGGGAGCATCGATGAGACCTCCGATTTCGGTTTGGGGAGCCACGAGAACGGTGTCGGGGCCCAGCACGTCCACGACCACCACGGGCGACCCGGTGACGAGGGGATGCTCCGCGATCGCCTGGCACTCCACCGTCCGTCCCTGGAGCGACAGGTGCACCTTGCCGGGGGCGGAGCGCCCCCCGGGGATGCCCAGGTAGACCGTGCCCTGCTGGCCCACCGCGCCCTGCATGCGCAGCGAGCCGTCGTCCTCCAGCCGCGCCAGGCCGCGCATGGCGAACGCCATCGCCACGGCCGCCGCCAGCCCGGCCAGGATGCCGGCGACGGCGCCCAGGACCATCCCCAGGCCCAGCGACTCCACCAGCAGCCCGGCCAGGCCAAAGAAGGCCAGGCCGGCCGCGATGGCGCGCAGGCTCAGCAGGTTCAGGGCGTCGCCCGCGTCGCCGTGGGCGTCGGTGTGCAGGTCCAGGCCCAGGGCATGGTCGCCCAGTCCCACCAGGCTCAGCGCCGTCTGTACCAGCAGGATGGCGCCGCCGGCGATCGCGCAGACCAGGAATACCGTGCTCACGTGGGGCCGTGTGCGGGAAGGGGAGGGGACGGCACGGCGGAGGGGAACGCATGTCGTGCCGCCCCGCAAGCTAGCGCGCTCCGTCCGCGCCTGTCAACGGGAAGCCGATACGCGCGAACGGCTTGCGCGGTTTCGGACGGGCTACTTCTTGAGCCAGCTCACCGTGCCGCCCCTGGCGTCCGTGTAGGTGGTGTCCGCGTCGTACACCTCCGTGGTCAGCCCGCCGACGGTGCCGCTGCCCACCGACTGCACCAGGCACCAGCCCCGCGGCGACGGCTTGGACACGCCGTCCACGTTGTACGCCGCCCAGTAGCGCTGGAACTTCAGGTCCTGGTAGAGCTGCGTGCCCGTGAGCCCCGGCTGGTACCCCACGTACAGCCCCGGCACGTACCCCGCCGCCGCCACCGCCGTATACCAGTTGTTGCAATAGGCGGTGACGTCCGACGCGGGGCAGCTCGTGGACACGGACTCCAGGTCGCACCACACGTTGACCCCGGGGGGAAAGCCGATGGCCTTGGTGAAGGCGGCCGCGTTGGTGCCGTACTCGGTACCCAGGCTGCCGGTGGCCGTCCACCCCGGGTTCAGCACGTGCTGGACGGTCATCAGCGCCAGGCCCGAATCCAGGATGGTCTGCGCCTCGGACGCCGTCAGGTCGTACGACGCCATCTGGGTGCGCCCCACGTAGCGCAGGCAGAAGCGGTAGCCGGCGCTCACGAACGCCGCCGCGGTGGAGGCGCTGATGGGGGTGTTGGCGTCGAAGCCGCGCGCGCCGGCGGGCGCGGGCTGGACGGTTCCGCTCAGGGACATCGGGTTTCTCCGGGTGGGGTGATGGGAGCGGGAGTGCCAGGGAGGATGCCGCGACGCGCACGGTAATGCTCGCGGGCGCCGCGAACAACCGCGGCGATGACGATCCCCTTGTCGCGCGGGGGGACGCGGAGCACCTTGGGGAGATTCGCGCCGCGCCCCGACGCGCGCGGCCGCCGGTCCCCTCCCCCCTTCCCCTGGAACGATGAACAGCACCGTCCGCAGCCTTGCCCTGCTGGCGCTGGCCGCGCTGGCCGGCGCCCGCCCCGCCGCCGGGCAGCAGGAATCCGGCGGCTTCGTGGTCCGCCTGGGCCGCGACACCCTGGCGGTGGAGCAGTACACGCGCACCGCCGGCCGCATCGAGGGCACGCTGGTGTCGCGCAGCCCGCGCACGGTCACGCGCACCTACGTGGCGGAGCTGGCCCCGGACGGCACCGTCACCCGCTTCACCGTCACCAACCGCGTGCTGGCGGACACCACCCTGCTGCCGCAGGAGGTCACCGTCACCTTCGCGGCGGCGGACAGCGCGGACGTGCGCGTGCAGCGCGGCGACACCGTGCGCACCTTCCGCGCGCCGCGCGGGCACGCGCTGCCCTGGATGAACCTGTCGTACGGGCTGCTGGAGAACGCGCTGCGCCACACCGGCGGGGCGGACTCGGTCAGCCTGGGCCTGTACTCGCCCGGCGGGCGCGCGCTGACCCCGCACGCGGTCAGGCGCCACGGCGCGGACTCGCTGCTGGTGACCACCACGCCCGGCACCCAGCGCCTGCACGTCGATTCCCGCGGCCGCATCCTGGCGGTGCGCGCCAGCCAGGGCAGCACCTTCCGCGTGGAGGCGGAGCGCGTGCCGGCGGTGGACGTGGCGGCGCTGGCCGCCGCCTTCGCCGCGCGCGACCGGGCGGGCCGCGGGCTGGGCACCCTGTCCCCGCGCGACTCGGCCACGGTCACGGTGGGCACGGCGGGGGTGACAGTGGCGTACGGCCGCCCCTCGCGGCGCGGGCGCAGGATCCTGGGCGAGGTGGTGCCGTTCGGGCAGGTGTGGCGCACGGGCGCCAACGAGGCCACGCGCTTTGCGACCACGCGCGACCTCATGTTCGGCCCCACGCACGTGCCGGCGGGCCAGTACTCGCTGTGGACGCTGCCCGGGGAGGACGGGTGGCAGCTCATCATCAACAGGAACACCGGCCAGTGGGGCACGGACTACCGGCCGGACCAGGACCTGGTGCGCATCCCCGTGCGCGCCACGCCCACCCGCGGCGACGTGGAGCAGCTCAGCGTCCGCGTCTTTGCCTGGCCGGACGGCAAGGGGGGCAACCTGGTCATCGCCTGGGACGACTTCGAGGTCGTGGCGCCGTTCACGGTCATGTAGCGGACGGGACCCGCGGGGCGCGCGGAGGGTAGACAAACCCTCCGCGCCGCCGCGGCATCCACCGCAAGGAGCCAGCATGCTGATCCGCAAGCCCGAGATCCCCTCGTCGGAGATCACCCCCGAGGCCGTGTACCTGAGCCGCCGGGACTTCCTGGGCGCCGGGGCCGCGGCGGTGGCGGCCGCCGCCCTGCCCGGCACGCTGGGCGCCTGCACCGGCGCCGATGCGGCGGAAGAGGGCGCGCAGGCGGACAAGCTGACGCCGCTGGAGGACGTGACCAGCTACAACAACTTCTACGAGTTCGGCACGGACAAGGGCGACCCCGCGCGCAACGCGCCGCGCATGCTGCGCACGCGGCCGTGGACGGTCAGCGTGGAGGGGCTGTGCAACAAGCCCGGCCGCTACGCGCTGAACGACCTGGTGCGCCCGCACCAGGTGGTGGACCGCACCTACCGCCTGCGCTGCGTGGAGGCGTGGTCCATGGTCATCCCCTGGCGCGGCGTGCTGCTGCGCGACGTGGTGCGCCGCGCGGAGCCCCGGCCGGCCGCGCGCTTCGTGGAGTTCACCACGCTGTACGACCCCGCGCAGATGCCGGGGCAGCGGCGGCGCGTCCTGGAGTGGCCGTACGTGGAGGGGCTTCGCCTCGACGAGGCCATGCACCCGCTGGCGCTGCTGGCCACCGGCCTGTACGGCCGCGACCTGCCGGCGCAGAACGGCGCGCCGCTGCGGCTGGTGGTGCCGTGGAAGTACGGCTTCAAGTCCATCAAGTCCATCGTCAGGATCCGCTTCACGGACCGGCAGCCCGCCACGAGCTGGAACGTGTCCGCGCCGCACGAATACGGCTTCTACGCCAACGTGAACCCGCGCGTGGACCACCCGCGCTGGAGCCAGGCCCGTGAGCGCCGCATCGGCGAGTTCCGCCGCCGCCCCACGCTCATGTTCAACGGCTACGGCGAAGTGGCCGGCCTGTACAGCGGCCTGGACCTGCGCCGCAACTTCTAGTGGCCGTTCCGGCATCGAAGCAAGCGCGGACCGCCCGGTGGCTGCGGCCGGCCGCGTGGATGGCCGGCCTGCTGCCGCTGGCGCTGCTGGTGCACCGCGGCGCCACGGCGGGGCTCACCGCGGAGCCCATCGAGTTCGTGACGCACCGCACCGGCTTCGCCGCGCTGCTCATGCTGATGCTGACGCTGGCGGTGACCCCCGCGCGGCGGCTGGCGGGGTGGAACGCGCTGGCGCCCACGCGGCGCACCTTCGGACTGTGCGCGTTCGGGTACGCGTGCCTGCACTTCCTGGCCTACCTGGTGGACCAGGGGCTGTTCGTGGGCGGCTTCGCCTTCGGGTACGTGTGGGAGGACGTGGCGGAGCGGCTGTACGTGACCGCGGGCTTCACCGCCTTCCTGCTGCTGGTGCCGCTGGCGCTCACCTCCACCCGCGCCGCCATCCGGCGCATGGGAAAGAGGTGGCAGAAGCTGCACCGGCTGGTTTACATTGCGGCGGCGCTGGGCGTGCTGCACTTCGTGTGGCTCG
>DASTLD010000410.1:0-2687 GCA_035715345.1 Longimicrobium sp. | reverse complement strand
GTGCCCGTTCTGCGCCTCCATCGCGCCGGAGCTGCGCGCGCTGGTGGCCGACAGGCCGGGGCAGGTGGCGGTGTGGTTCCGCCACATGCCGCTGGACAAGATCCACCCCCACGCGCGCGCCGCGGCGCTGGCCTCCGCCTGCGCGGACGAGCAGGGCCGCTTCGCGGAGCTGCACGACACGCTGTTCGCCCAGCAGGACTCCATCGGCGGCAAGGCGTGGGAGGCGTTCGCGCGCGAGGCAGGCGTGCGCGACCTGGCTGCCTTCGGGCAGTGCATGGACACGCGCCGCCACGCCGCGCGCATCGAGGCGGACCTGCGCGCCGCCAAGCGCCTGCAGGTGCGCGCCACGCCCACGGTCATCATCAACGGCCTGCTCATCGAGGGTACGCTGACCCGCGACGAGCTGGAGAAGCACGTCGCCGACGCGGCGCGGCGCCCGCGGCGCACCGCCGCCCGCACATCCCCCACCCCGGAGGAACCATGACGCATCCCACCCTTAGCCTGCCCCGGCGGCCCGGCCTCTCCGCCGCGGCGCTGGTCCTCGCGCTGTCGGCCGCGGCTCCGCTCAGCGGGCAGGCGGTGGAGCTGCCCGGCCCCCGCGCGGACGCCTACGTGCTGGTGGGCGACGTGCACGTGGAGGCGGTGCACGCGGGCAACATCCAGGTGCGGGCGCGCTTCACGGGCGCGCACCGGCGCCAGGTGGAGCTGGGCGCGCGGCCGGGCAAGGTGTCCGTCCACTATCCCACCGACCGGGTGGTGCAGCCGGGCCTGCCCGCGGAGGTGCGGGTGGCGGTGGGGCCGGACGGCTCCTTCGACCCCGCGGGGCCGCGGACGCTGACGCTGGCGGGGAGCGGCGCGGGCACGCAGGCGCGCGCGGAGATGCGCATCAGCCTGCCCGCGGGCAAGTCCGTGACGGTGCACCTGGTGTCCGGCAGCGTGCACGCGGGGCAGGCCAGCCGCACGGCCGCCGGGTCGCGCGTGGAGACGGTGGTGGTGGAGAACGTGAACGGGACGCTGCGCATCACCCAGCCGGGCCGCGCGGCGGACTGAGGGGCGGCGGGGCGCCGCCGGCGCGCGCGGGTCCGGTGCGGCGCGTTCCGCGGGGCTGGCCGAAACCCGCGCGGACGCGCATCGTATCCCCCCGACACGCCGTGCGTGCCCGCTTCCCGAACCCGCTCCCCGTCCCATGGATCCCAGCTTTGCGCCCGTCTTCGGCCTGGCGATCGTCGGTTTCGTCGTCTCGATCCCGCTGGTGGGCATCAGCCTGCGCATCGCGGCCAAGCCCGTGGTGGAGGCGCTCACCCGCTACCGCGAGGCCCAGAACGTCGGCAGGGCGTCCGACGAGCTGCTGACGCTGCAGGACCGCCGCATCGGCCTGCTGGAGGCGGAGCTGCAGCACGTGAACACCGTGCTGCGCCAGCTCACGGAGGCGGAGGAGTTCCGCCGCCAGCTCGAGAGCGGCGCCCCGGGCGACCCGCAGCGCCTGTCCGCCCCGCTCGGCGGCCGCATCCCGTCGTAGACCCTTCGCTCCGCGTGCGATGCAGCGCCGGCCGCACCGCGCGGCCGGCGCTCGCGTATCTGCATCCGTGGCACGGAGTTGCGCCGCCCGCTGGCGTGAAAGCTGCACCGGCCCCGCGGCTCCATATCCACCTTCACGGAGGGAAGCGTCATGGCGCAGAACGACAACGCGGGCGGGGGCACCGGTGGCACCTCGGGCGGCACCGGCAGCGGCTACGGCGGTCCGGGGCTGGGCGGCAATGCGGCGGGGTCGGGCACCGGCGGCGGGTACGGCGACCCCGGCCAGGGCACCGGCGCGTCCGGCGGCACCGGCGGCGGCTACGGTGCGCTGAGCGGGACGGGCGGGACGGGGGCGACGGGGTACACGCCGGGCGGGACGGGCGGCGCCGCGGGGTCGACCGGGTACACCTCGTCCACCGGCGGCGTGGACAGCCGGGGGACGGACGACGACTTCGACGTCGGCATGGGCTACTACCAGCGCCACTTCGAGCGGCACCCCTCGCGGCCGGCGACGACGTCATGGGACCAGGCGCGCACGGGCTACGCGCTGGGGCACCGCGCCGCGTCCAACCCGGCGTACGCGGGGCGCCGCTTCGAGGAGATCGAGGTGGAGGTCACGCCCGAGTACGAGCGCGAGGGCGGGCGCTTCGAGGCGGTGCGCGAGTTCGCGCGGCACGGCTTCGAGTGGAAGAAGCTGCTCGGCGCGGTGGCCGTGGCGGCGGGCGGCTGGTGGGCCACGCGCAAGGTGCACGAGGCGCTCTCGGCCATGAGCGAGGAGGACGAGCAGGACTGCGTCGTCTACTTCGAGGCGCACCCCGCGCGCGAGACGGTGGGCTACGACCGCGCCCGCAGCGGCTACGCGCTGGGCTACGCGGCGGGCCGCAACCCGGACTACGCGGGCCGCGGCTGGACGGAGGTGGAGCCGCACCTGCAGTCCGGCTACATGGGCTCCGGCGAGGGCGACTACACCGCCATCCGCGACTTCACGCGGCGCGGGTACGAGCGCGGCAGCGCGCGCACCGGCACGGCGTCGACGTCGGACACCGGGCAGGTGGGGAGCAGCGGCGGCGCGACGGGCGGCGGGTCCACCGGCGGCACGCCGGGCACCAGCGGCGGCCTGGGCACCGGCGCGGGCGACGGCGCGTTCTGACGCCTGTCGCCGGGCGGTG
>DASTLD010000409.1:0-2817 GCA_035715345.1 Longimicrobium sp. | reverse complement strand
GCGCCCGTCCCCAGCCCGCGTGTTGCCCAGGTCCGCGCGCCCCTCGTAGGCCGCGCCGCTAGCGTGCTCCTCCAGCGTGGCGAACCGGTCCGACTCGTGCTCCGCCGTGGCCAGCACGTAGGCCGTCTGGGCGCGGGTCAGCCCCTGCTGCGCGGCGGTCCGGATGATCGCCGCCACGCTCCGCTCCCGATTCGCCGGGCGGTGGGTGCGGCGGAACTCGAAGTCCTCCCCGATCACGACCGCCAGCCTGCCGATGAACTCGTCGCGCGCGCCGGCCCGGTCCGCCAGCGTGCCGGCGCTGGCCCGGTCGACGGCATCCGCCACGGGCAGGCCGGCGGCGCGAAGGAACAGCTCCCACGCCAGCCTCGTCCGCTCGCCGGGCTGGCCGTCCACGTCGTCGTGCGGATTCAGCAGGTAGAGCTCCGCCAGCGCGCGCTGTACCGCCACCGTCGTCGGCGCGTCCCAGTTGCCCCGGTCCACGCGTCCGCCCACCGCGCGCAGGACCCGCTGCGCCTCCGCCAGGCCCGGCGCCGCCGCCGCGGGCACGGCAAGGGCGGCCGCGCCGGCGGGCGCCGCCGGCGCCGGGGCCAGCGCGGGCAGCGGCCGGTCCAGGGTGTCCAGCTCGGCCCACGTTCGGGGGCCCACGATGCCGTCCGGCACCAGGCCGCGGTCGCGCTGGAAGGCACGCACCGCCGCCTCCGTCTGCGGGCCGAACGTGCCCGCCTGCTCCACCCCCAGCCCGCGCTGCAGCTCCGCCACCAGCGGGCCCTGCGCCCCCCGCCGCAGCGTGGGCCGGCCCGGGTCCGCCGCCGTGGCCCGCTCGCTGGCGGGGATGAGCCCCAGCGGGGGCACCGTGCCGGCCAGGATGGAGCCGACGGCGCTCCGGAAGGCGGCCATGTCGAAGACCGGGTCCGGCTTGCGGCCCTTGGGCAGCGCGTACTCGCGGTGGGCGGCGCAGAACTCCTCGCCCCGCCCGATCTTTCGCAGGATGGCCGCCACCCCGTGGTGATACGCGTCCATCTGGATGGACGGCCACGCGTCCGAGAGCGAGCCCGTGTTCTCCGCCTCGATGCCGATGAAGCTGCTGTTGCCCGTGCGGATGCCCTGCCACACCCCCTTGCCCGCGTGGTTGCAGCGCCCGGCGGCGATCACGTAGTACGTCCCGTCGCGCCCCAGGCCGAGCTGCGCCAGCGGCCCGGGCAGGTCCGAGCGGCCGTTGATGATCGTTCGCAGGCTGGGCATGTTCCCGTTCTTCGACCCCGCCGTGTGGTGGCACAGCACGCCCCGCACCTCGCCCATCTCCGCGCGGCCGCGCTCCTTCCAGCCGTCGACCTCGGCCACCTTGAGGCCCGCTTCCCTGAGCACCTGGGGCAGCCACGTCAGTGAGAAAGTCATCTCAGGCCACGCCTCCTTCCGCCTGCGGGAGTTCTTCGTCGGGTGTCTCGTCGTCCATCTCCACGTCGCACGCGTCCAGCACGTCCTCCGCGTCGTCCTCTTCCGCTCGCGGCTGCGTCGTCGTGCCGGCGGCCACGGTGCCGGGTGCGGGCCGGGCCTCCTCCGCGGGTTCGGCCGCCGCGCCGCCGGCTGCCCGGCGGGCGCGCGCCGCCCGCGGCTGGCGGTCCTCCGACCCCTCCTCCGGGCTCTTTTCCCGCGGCTTCACCGTCGAGCGGATCACCATCACCTTGTTGAGCATGTCGAACCAGAACGGCGCTCCCAGCGTGGTGGCCAGGGCGGTCAGCAGCCACCCCGCGGCGGGAATGAGGAGGAAGAACCACGCTCTCTCCCACCAGGTGTCGATGCGGGCGGGCACCACGCGCGTGTCCGGCCAGCCGACCGGCAGGTCCAGCGAGTCGAGCGCCGCCCGCGCGCGGACGTAGTCCTGCTCCACGTACCCGCTGTCCTTCGCGGCCGCCTCCGCCCGGGCCACCAGCGCCTGCCGCGCCGTGTCGTTGCGGTACAGGTAGTCCGCCAGGGTGATCGTGTTCACGTTCATCGCCACCGCCGCCGTCAGGCCCACCCAGAACACGACCCACTGCGTGGAGCGCTTGTACCAGCCGGACACGCGGTCCATGGCGCTGTCGTACCACGCCTCGAGCGTGGCCTGCAGGCGCTCGGGGTCGCCGCCGGCCCCGTCCAGCGCCGTGAGCAGGACCCGCTGGACCGGCTCGTTGCCCAGGTTCTGGACGTTGCGGCGCAGCGTCTCCACCGACAGCGCGGTAGCCCCGGGGCCGCTGCTGACCGCGTCCGTGGTGGGCCCCCGCGCGGCGAGGTCCATCAGCGCCAGCGCAAAGCTCCGGGCGGGGATGTACGAAGGAAGGTTAGAGCCCTTGGCCAGCAGCGCTGGGCGCCGGGCGGCCGTCCCGGGCGTGTACTCGTCCAGGTACAGGCCGTAGATGATGGGATGGGTAAAGAAGCTCGCCGCCAGTCCGGTGCCCTCGCGGTCGTGCAGCAGCTCGCGGATCCCGTGCTCCAGGTAGGCGGAGCGGCTCTTACGCTTGGCCTCGATGATCTCGCGGACGGCGGAGCAGATGATGCTGAGGAGCAGGAAGATGAGGATGAGACCGATCGCGACTTCCAGGATCTCGGAGCCGAACATGTCAGCCTCCATGGCGGGCGGCGGGCCGGGCAGCCTCGCGCGCTGCCCGTGCGAGGCTTAGAGGGTCCCTCCGCCGCCGATTTCCCGCCGGCCCCACCGAGCGGCCCCCAAACGACGCGGGGCGCCGCGATGCGC
The DNA here is from genome assembly GCA_035715345.1 of Longimicrobium sp. Lineage (GTDB taxonomy): Bacteria > Gemmatimonadota > Gemmatimonadetes > Longimicrobiales > Longimicrobiaceae > Longimicrobium. The sequence goes on along the minus strand of DASTLD010000409.1, from coordinate 86 downwards.
GACGCCCCGTGGAGACGGCCCCGTCCCGCCGCCGCGGTCAGTCCGCGCAGGGGCGGACGACCGAGTCGCCGCAGGTGAAGGTGACG
>DASTLD010000408.1:0-7731 GCA_035715345.1 Longimicrobium sp. | reverse complement strand
GTCCGGCGGGGGGATGGACCGGCTGCAGCTCTCCGCCGCGCTCCCCATCCGGCGCGGCTACCTGGAGGCCATCTACGAGAGCAACGCCTTCCAGGAAGACGACCTGCTGAGCGTGCGCCTGAACGCGGTGGCGCCGCTGGGCCTGCCGCGGCCGCTCTCCGGCGCGCCGTACTCGCTGCGGGTGGCCATGGCGGGCGCGGAGCCGCGGCAGGCGGACGGCAGCGTGTCGTTCCGCCTGTCGCGCCGGTCGGAGCTGTCGCTGGCCGCGGCGTGGAACAAGGGGGTCGGCGCGCCCGTGCTCAGCATCGGCCTGGCCACGCGGCAGCCGCTGGCGCGCGTGCAGGCCCGGGTGCAGTCGCAGGCGGACGGCACGCCGCAGACCAGCGTCTTCGCGGAGGGGGCGGTGGCGTGGGGGCCGGGCGCGGGGCTGCAGACGCTGCCCAACACCGGCGCGGGCTCCGGCGGGGTGACCGGCCACGTGTTCCGCGACCTGGACGGCGACGGCGCGTTCGGCCCGGGCGACGAGCCGGTGCCGGGGGCGGAGGTGCTGGTGGCGGGGCTGCGCACGGCGGCGGACGAGCGGGGCGAGTACGCGCTGTGGGAGGTGCCGCCGTACGAGATCACGGCGGTGCGGGTGGACACGCTCAAGCTGGGCGATCCCGGCTGGGTGCCGTCGCGGCCGGAGTTCCTGCTGCGGCCCACGCCGCACGTGTTCACGCGCATCGACGTGGCGCTGGTGCGCACGCGCGAGCTGGCGGGCGGGATCACCTCGCCGGCGGGGGACCTGCCCATCGGCGGCATCACCGTGGAGCTGGTGGAGGCCGCCACGGGCGAGGTGCGCACGGTGGCCACCTTCAGCGACGGCGAGTTCTACGTGAGCCGCATCCGCCCGGGCGAGTACGACCTGCGCGTGTCGCAGCGCTCGCTGGACGCGCTGGGGGCCCGCGCGGAGCCCGCGTCCGTCCGCCTGGTGGTCCCCGCGGAGGGGGACGACCCGCTGGTCGAGGCGCCGCCGATCCGCATCTACCGCAACCGCTGAACGGCAGGACTCACGCAGAGACGCGGAGGACGCAGAGAACTACGAGAGGTTCTCTGCGCCCTCTGCGTCTCTGCGTGATGCTTTTTTGCCGTCGGCGTCGGGATATCCGACACTCACCGGAAAAGTTCACGCCGCCGCTGGCCTTTCGAGCCGGCGGCGGCGTTCGCGTGTCCGTGATCCCGTCGCGGGGCGATGCGGTGGGTTTATCGCTAAACGTGACTCTTGCAATAGTTTACAGAGAAACACATGCAGGCGCAGTCCTCGCCTTGAGAGGGGCCGGTCACCGGATCGGTTCCCGCTCGCAGAGGATCTCGCTTGCTCCGTACGCTGTTCGCCGCCGCCGCGCTGCTGCTGGCCTGCGCCCCCGCCGCCCGGGCGCAGACGCAGCACCTGTCCGTCAGCGCCGTGATCGTCAGCCCGGTGCGCGCGGAGCAGGCGGCCCCCGCCCTGTCCGCGGAGGTGCGCGGAGACCGGGTGTGGCTGGAGGCGCGGTCGGCGCTGCCGGAGAAGAACGAGCTGCTGGTGGACGTGTCGGTGTCGTCCGCCCGCGGGGTGGCGGACGGGCGGGTGCGCGGGCGCGGGCGGGCCGGTGTGGCGCTGCCCGGCGGCGGCGCGGAGCCCGTGGAGGTGCGGGTGGTCATCGCGGTCAACGCCTAGGGCCCGTGTAACGATGCGGCGCCCGGGCCCTCGCGGTGGTTGCGCGGGGGTTATGTGCATCTTTAAGTTGATAAGGAGCGCTGACGTTGCGACCTGCCGATCCTCTCCCCTTCCCCTCCCCGCCGCTCCGCGCGCGGCCATGGCCTGACGTGATCCTCAATACGACGGCATACGGTGGACGCGCCGCCGGCCCCGCGGGGGACTGCGAGGGCATGGAGCGGCTGCTTTCCAACCTTCCCGGCATGGCCTACCGCGGGCGCTGCGACGAGCTGCGCACGCTGGAGTTCGCCAGCGAGGGGTGCGCGCGCCTGACGGGCTTTCCCTGCGCGGCGCTGGTGGACGACGCGCGCCTGCCCTTCGGCAGCCTGGTGCACGAGGACGACCACGAGCCCATGCTGGCCGGGCTCCGCCACGCGGTGGCGGAGGGGCGGCCGTACGAGGTGGAGTACCGCATCGTGACGGCGGACGGCCGGGAGCGCTGGGTGTCCGACCACGGCCGCGCGGTGGACCGGGCGCCGGACGGGGTGGCGCTGCTGGAGGGATACATCGCCGACGTGACCGCCCGCAAGCAGGCGGACGAGGCCCTGCGCCGCAGCGAGCAGCAGCTCCTGCAGGTGCAGAAGATGGACACGGTGGGGCGCCTGGCCAGCGGCGTGGCGCACGACTTCAACAACCTGCTGACCGCCATCCGCGGCAACGCGGAGCTGCTGCTGGCGGACGTGCCGCCGGACAGCCCCAGCCGCGAGGACGTGGAGGAGATCCGCCGCGCCGCGGACCGCGCCGCCGCGCTGACGCGCCAGCTCCTGGCCTTCAGCCGCCGGCAGGTGCTGCAGGCGCGCGTGCTGGACCTGAACGACTCCGTGCGCGCCATGGAGCGCATGCTGCCGCGCCTGCTGGGCGAGGACGTGGAGCTGGTGACGCGGCTGGACCCCGCGCTGGGCCGCGTGCGGGCGGACCCGTCGCAGGTGGAGCAGGTGGTGATGAACCTGGCCGTCAACGCGCGCGACGCCATGCCGCACGGCGGCGTGCTCGTCGTCTCCACGGAGAACGCGGTGCTGGACGAGGCGCTGCGCCGCCGCTTTCCCTACGTGGTGCCTGGCGCCTACGCGCTGCTGGAGGTGATCGACACCGGCCACGGCATGGACGCGGAGACGGCCAAGCTGGCGCTGGAGCCCTTCTTCACCACCAAGGCGCCGGGCAAGGGCACCGGGCTGGGCCTGGCCACCGTGTACGGCATCGTCAAGCAGAGCGGCGGCTACATCTGGCTCGACAGCCGCCCGGGGCGCGGCACCAGCATCCGCGTGTACCTGCCGCTGGTGTCGGACGTGGAGGCGGAGGCGGACGAGGTGCGGCAGGTGCTGGCCATCCCCGCGGAGGGCCGCGAGACGGTGCTGCTGGTGGAGGACGAGGACGCGGTGCGGCGCATCGGCGAGCGGGTGCTGTCGCGCGCGGGGTACCGGGTGCTGACGGCCAGCACGGGCGCGGAGGCGGTGGCGGTGTCGCGGCAGCACCCGGGCACCATCCACCTGCTGCTGACGGACCTGGTGATGCCGCGCATGGGCGGCCGCGACCTCGCGCGGCGGCTGGTCGCCGAGCGCCCGGGCCTGCGCGTGCTCTACGTCTCCGGCTACGACCGCGACGCCGCGGACGGCACCGCCCCCGGAGACCGCTCCGACTTCATCGAGAAGCCCTTCACGTCCGAGGCTCTCGCCGAGCACGTGCGGCGCATCCTCGATTCTCCGGCGTAACCCCAAAAAGCCTCACGCAGAGACGCAGAGGACGCGGAGAAATCTCTCTGCGTCCTCCGCGTCTCTGCGTGAGTCCCGTAGTTGTCGGAATTTCTGACTGAGTGGGTATCTGCCTGACTGGTAACGACTTGCGTCATCCACCCGCGGCCGCGGTCCGACATCCGGACGGCGGCCGCTTCGTCATCGATTTCCTAAATCACCCTGCTGCAACGACTTAGGGGGATGGGAGACGCGGCGCGGGACTGGCCTGGGGAGCGGGGCACGTGCGCGGGCCCCATCACCCCCGGAGACGAACCATGCTGAGCGGACGAATCCTGATCGTGAGCGACCGGCCGGAGCTGGTGGCGGAGCTGGAGCCCATGCTGCGCGGCGACGGGCACCTGGCCATCACCGTCACCACCTGCGACGAGGCGCTGGAGATGCTCGAGCGCGGCCTGGTGCCCGACGTGGTCGTGACCGACCTGGGCAGCCGCGGCGCCCTGCTGGGCCTGGAGTACGCCGAGACCTTCCGCGAGCTGAACCGCGCCGGCCGCCACCTGGTGGTCGTCGACCGCGAGATGCCCCAGGCCCCCCTGCTGCGCGGCTCCGCCCGCGACCGCCTGGGCCCCGTGACCCCCCTGCTGCGCCCCTTCCGCCCCGCGCAGGTGCAGATGGTCGTCGCGCACGCGGTGGAGCAGGTGGACGCCGAGCTGCGCAGCCTGCGCGGCGAGATGTGGCGCGAGCTGGGCCGCATGCGGCAGGCCATGCGCGACCTGCGCCGCGAGGCCGTGGGCGCGCTGGCCGCCACCATCGCCGCGCGCGACCCGTACGCGCACGGCCACACGGCGCGCGTCACCGAGCTGTGCGCGTCCATCGCCCGGGCGCTGGGCGTGGGCGAGGCGGACCTGGAGGTGATGGAGAACGCGGCCACGCTGCACGAGATTGGCAAGATCAGCGTGCCGCTGGAGCTGCTGCACAAGACGGCGCCGCTGACGCCGGAGGAGCTGGAGCGCATCCGCAGCCACGCGGCGCTGGGCGCGGAGATCGTGCGGGGGGTGGCGGCGCTGGCCCGCGCGGCCGCCGTCATCGAGCACCAGGGGACGGACTACACGGAGCTGCCGCGCCACCTGGACGCGGAGGGGCCGGAGTTCCTGCTGGCCAGCATCCTCCGCGTGGCGGACGCCTACGACGCCATGCTCTCGCAGCGCTCCTACCGCGGCCCGCTGCCCCGCGAGTACTGGGAGACCGCCCTGCGCGCCGGCGCGGGCAGCCACTTTCACCCCGACGCGGTGGACGCGCTGCTGCGGGTGGTGGGCGCCGCGCCCGAGGCGGCGCGGGCGGAGGTCATCGCCCTACGTCCTGCAGTCCGAATTTCTTGATCTTCTCGTGCAGCGTGGCCCGGCTGATCCCCAGCTTCTCCGCGCTGAGCGTGCGGTTGCCCTCGGTCAGGTACAGCGTGCGCTCGATGTGGCGGCGCTCCACCTCTTCCAGCGGCAGCACCTCGTAGTCCGTCCGCGCGGCCCGGGGCGCCCCCGGGCCGCGCAGCGCGTCCGGCAGGTGCTCGGGGCCGATGCGGTCCGCCCCGCGCGACAGCACCAGCGCCCGCTCCAGCACGTTGCGCAGCTCGCGCACGTTGCCGGGCCAGGCGTACCCCACCAGCAGCTCCAGCGCGCGCGGGGCGATCTCGCGCGGGGCCTGCGGGTGGCGCGGGCGCAGGTCGTCCAGCGAGCGGTGCACCAGCTCCAGCACGTCCTCGCGGCTTCGCTCCCGCAGCGGGGGAATGGTCAGGGGAAAGACGGAGAGGCGGTAGTACAGGTCCTCGCGGAAGCGCCCGGCCTTGACCTCCGCCTGCAGGTCGCGGTTGGTGGCCGCCACCACGCGCACGTCCACCTGGATCTCGCGCGTGCCGCCCAGCCGGCGGAAGGTGCGCGTCTCCAGCACGCGCAGCAGCTTGGGCTGCAGCTCCGGCGCCAGCTCGCCCACCTCGTCCAGGAACAGCGTGCCGCGGTCCGCGATCTCGAACAGCCCGCGCTTCATCTCCCGCGCGTCCGTGAAGGCGCCCTTCTCGTGGCCGAACAGCTCGCTGTCCAGGAAGGTGGCCGTCAGCCCCGCGCAGTTGATCTCCACCAGCGGCCCCCGGGCGCGCGGGCTCATGGCGTGGATCATCTGCGCCACCCAGCTCTTGCCGGTGCCGCTGTCGCCCAGCAGCAGCGCCGTGGTGTCGCCCGAGGTGGCCAGCAGCTCCACCTCGCGCGCCAGCGCCGTCATCAGCGGCGACACGCCCAGCGTGCTGGCGCGGCTCTTTTCCGTCAGGCGCTCCGCCAGCGTGCGGTTGGCGCGGCGCAGCTCCACCTTTTCCAGCGCGCGCAGGGCCGCGGCCCGCAGGTGCTGCAGGTCCACCGGCTTGGCCAGGAAGTTCTCCGCCCCGCTCTGCACCGCCTCCACCGCCGTGGCGATGTCCGTCTCTCCCGTCAGCATGATGACCGTGGCGCCCCGCGCCGTGAGCACCTCCAGGATCTGCAGGCCGGACAGGCCGGGCAGGTTGACGTCCAGCACCACCAGGTCCGGCTGGCGCGTCTCCCAGGTGCGCACGCCGTCCTCGCCGCTCAGCGCCTGGAACACCTCCCACCCCTCGCGGTCGAAGAAGCGCTGCAGCACGTGCAGCACCTGGGGCTCGTCGTCGATCAGCAGGACGGAGGGCATACGTGTCGGTTGAGGTCGTGACGGGCGCGGTCCGCGCCCCCGGGCGGGGGCGCATTGCCCTCCCCGCCCTTGCGGTACGGGCAGATGCCGCAGAATGTACGCCCGCACCCGGCACCCACGCGATGAACGAGACCGAGAACGGGCACTCCCCGGCCGCGCCGCTGATCCTGGCGGTCGACGACGAGCTGGTCAACCTGCGCTACCTGCAGCAGGTGCTGCAGCGCGCCGGCGACTGCCGCGTGGCCTTTACGCAGGACCCGCGCGACGCCGTGCGGCTGTTCACGGAGCTGCGCCCCGACATGGTGCTGCTGGACCTGCACATGCCGGGGATGAGCGGCTTCGAGCTGATGGACGCCCTGGGCGCGCTGATCCCCGACGGCGAGTTCCTGCCGCTGGTGATGATCACCGCGGACCTGACGCCGGAGGTGCGGCAGCAGGCGCTGGGCCGCGGCGCGCGCGACTTCCTGTCCAAGCCCTTCGACGCGGGCGAGGCGGTGCTGCGCGTGCGCAACCTGCTGGAGACGCGCGCCCTGCACAACGCCGTGCGCGGGCAGAACCGCCTGCTGGAGCAGCGCGTGCGCGAACGGACGGAAGAGCTGGAGCGCACGCACATGGAGGTGCTGGAGCGCCTGGCGGAGGCGGCCGAGCTGCGCGACGACGACACCGGCCAGCACACCCGCCGCGTGGGCGCCCTGGCCGCGCGCCTGGCCGCGGCGCTGGGCATGAGCCCGGAGGCGGCGGCCGTGCTACGCCACAGCGCCACGCTGCACGACGTGGGCAAGATCGGCATCCCCGACGCCATCCTGCTCAAGCCGGGCCGCCTGACGCCGGAGGAGCGGGCGGTCATGCAGAGCCACACCACCATCGGCGCGCGCATCCTGGACGAGGGGCGCACGCCGCTCATGCAGAGCGCGGAGCGCATCGCCCGCCACCACCACGAGCGCTGGGACGGCGGCGGCTACCCCGGCGGCCTGGCGGGCGAGGACATTCCCCTGGACGCGCGCATCGTGGCCGTGGCGGACGTCTTCGACGCGCTCAGCCACGACCGCCCCTACCGCCCCGCCTGGCCGCCGGAGAAGGTGTACGAGGAGCTGCGCGCCCAGGCCGGCGCCCACTTCGACCCCCGCGTGGTGGACGCCTTCCTGGCCCTGGACCCGCCGCCGGCGCCCTGACCGCACGCGGGAGCATCGCCACGGCCGCGGAGCCGCACCACACTGACGAATGGCCGAGACGACGATCCTGGTGATCGAGGACGAGCCGCAGATCCGCCGCGTGGTTCGCAACGCGGTGGAGGGGCAGGACGTCCGGGTCGTAGAGGCCGCGACTGGACAGGAGGGGATCGACCGGGCCGCGGCGGAGCCGCCGGACCTGGTGGTGCTGGACCTGGGACTGCCGGACGTCCCCGGGCTGAGCGTCTGCACGGAGATTCGGCGCTGGTCGTCGGTCCCCATCCTGGTGCTCTCCGCGCGCCACTCGGAGAGGGAGAAGGTGGCGCTGCTGGACGCCGGGGCGGACGACTACTTGACCAAGCCGTTCAGTCCCGCCGAGCTCGTGGCCCGCGTCCGCGCGCAGCTCCGCCGCGCCCGCGTACCGCCGCGCACGGCC
>DASTLD010000407.1:0-14063 GCA_035715345.1 Longimicrobium sp. | reverse complement strand
AAGTAGCGCCGCAGCGCCGCCTCCCCCGCCCGGTCGTGGCCCTGCAGCGCCGGCGAGACGTACACCCGCCCCGCCCCCCACCAGTTGCCCACGTAGCGCCCCAGCGAGGCGGTGTAGATCTCCACCGCGCTCTCGCCGTAGTCCATGGCGCGGAAGCCGGCGGACGCCTCCCACCCCGGCCCGAAGCCCACGAACGCCTCCGCCGCCGCGCGCCGCAGCGGAAACGCGCCGCCGGTGCCCACCCCCGCCGCGGCGTAGGCGTAGGCGCGCCGGGCCAGGCGCGGGTACGCCTCCACCTCCGCCTGGAACGCGTCCTCGCGGAAGCGGTTGGCGTAGCTCAGCCGCCCCAGCAGCGCGCCGCCCGAGCCGCGCCGCGCCACCGCCAGCGACGCCAGCGGCCCCTCGCCGAAGCCGTAGTCGGTGCCCACGTACCCCGCCTCCACCATCACCCGCGTGGTGGGGCGCACGCGCTCCTGCGCCGCCGCCGGCGCCGCCCAGAGCAGCGCGGCCGCCGCCAGACCCATCGCCCTCGTCATGCGCGCTCCCTTCACTTTGCCGCGGGCGGGCTGGTGAAGCCGCGCCGCTCCATGGACCCCCACGCGCGGCTGCCGCGCAGGTAGTGCCAGATGCCCTTAAGGCGCCACACCACCGTCCGCTGCCGGTATCCCAGGTTCTCCACCAGCGACCACCACACCAGCAGCCAGCGGTCGCGGAAGGTGTCGTAGCGGTGGAACGACAGCTCCTCCAGCACCAGCGTCATCACCGTCAGCACCAGCCCCAGCCCGTAGGCGCTCAGGAAGAAGAGCGCCGCGAACTCCAGGTTCAGCGCGCCCACCCACAGCCCCAGCGCCAGCCCCACCAGCCCCAGCATCTCCACCACCGGCGCCAGCAGCTCGAAGAAGACGAAGTGGGGAAAGACGAACATCCCCATGGCCCCGTAGCGCGGGTTGAACAGCAGCCCGCGGTGGCGCCAGAGCACGTCCGCCAGGCCGCGGTGCCAGCGGTCGCGCTGGCGGGCCAGCACGCGCGCGGTCTCCGGCGCCTCCGTCCACGCCACGGGATCGGGGACGAAGACGATGTCGCGCGCGGTGCCCTCCAGGTAGCCGTTGCGCCGCAGCCGCAGCACCAGTTCCATGTCCTCGCCCACCGTGTCGTGCACGTAGCCGCCGGCGCGCACCACCGCGTCGCGGCGGAACAGGCCGAAGGCGCCGGAGATGATCAGGTTGCCGCCCAGCCGGTTCCACCCCAGCCGCCCGAAGAGGAAGGCGCGCAGGTACTCCACCACCTGGCACCCCGGCAGCAGCCGCCGCGGCACCGCCGGCCGAACCACGCGCCCCCCCGCCACCTCCGAGCCGTTGACGATGCGGATGGTTCCGCCGGCGGCCACCACCTTCTCGCCCTGCAGGAAGGGGATGACCATGCGCTCCAGCGCGTCCGCCTCCACCAGGGTGTCCGCGTCGATGGCGCACACCAGGTCGCCGGTGGCGATGTTGAGGCCGGCGTTGAGCGCGTCCGCCTTGCCGCCGTTGACCTTGTCGACGACGACCAGGTTGGGGTGGAGCTGCGTACGGTAGAGGCCGACGATCTGGTTGCACGGCACGCGGTGCGGGTGGATGGGCTGCACCGGGGTGAGCGCGAAGGCCTCCGTCAGCACGCGCAGCGTGTCGTCCTTCGACCCGTCGTTGACGACGATGACCTCGAGGTTGGGATAGAACAGGGCCATCAGCGCGCGCACGCTCTCCACCACGGTCGCGCTCTCGTTGTAGGCGGGGGCCAGCATGGAGATGCTGGGCGCCACCCGCGAGCCCATCAGCTTCCAGCGCGCGCGGCCGGCGGAGCGCAGCGCGTAGCCGCGCATCTCCAGCGAGGCGCTGACCAGCAGCAGCAGGTATCCCCCGTTGACCAGGAGAAAGTAGACCAGGATGGACCACTCCAGCCGGACCAGGATCCAGGAGGCGACGGCGTCTGCGCTCATCAGGCGCTCTCCGCCAGCCAGTCCGGCATCTCCAGCGTCTGCCGGGCCATGTCCGCGGCGAAGCGGTCCTCGCTGCGCAGGGCGCCGCGCAGGTAGAGCTGCCCGGGGCTGCCCAGCGCCCGCAGCGCCAGCGCCGCCGCACGCCGCACGGCCCAGGCGGGGTCGCGCAGCAGCGCGGCGATGGCGGGCGCGCTGGGCCAGTGCCCCAGCCGGCAGAGCGCGCCTGCGGCGGCGGCGCGCACCTCCGCGTCGCCGTCGTGCAGCAGGTACTGGAGCACGCCCACGGACTCCTCGCCGCCCAGCGCGCCGGCCAGCGTGGCGGCGCGGGCGCGGGCGCCGGCCAGCGGGTCGCGGCACAGCCGCAGCGCCGGCGCGGCAAAGGGCGGCGCGGGCAGCCCGGCGGCCACCTCCAGCGCCGCGTAGGTGTCCTGGCCCACGTGGCCGGACAGGTAGCGAGCCAGCGGCTCCACCACCGGCGGGCCGATGCGGATCAGGGTGTCGCGCAGCAGGAAGGGGTGGTGCGGCCCGGGCTCGTCCAGCAGGGCGATGAGCCCTTCGATGATCTCCGGCGTGGCGTGCGCGCTGGCGGCCTCCACCGCCTCCGCCCGCACGTCCCGGTGGCGGTCGCGCAGCATGCGCGGGAGGACGGGGCCCGCGGCCCCCATCACCCCCAGCAGCCGCAGGCCGTGCAGCCGCCGCCACCAGCGCCGGCTCTCCGTCATCCGCTCCGCCATCTCGCGCAGCCCCACCTCCTGCGCCAGCACGCCGAGCTGCGCGCGGGTGCTGCCGGCCAGGCTGGGCAGCAGCTCCAGGAACAGCCGCTTGCGCTGGCGCGGGGGCAGGCCGCGCAGGTCCGCCAGCTCGCCCCGGGACGGCCGCCCGCTGCGCACGGCGCTGTAGAAGGCGCGGCGGGCGCGCTCCAGCCGGTCGGCGTAGCGGCGGCGCTGCACGCGCATGCGCACGGCGTGGCCAAAGAGCAGGGCCAGCGCGCCGGCGAGCGCGATCGCCTCGATCCACAGCGCGGCCTCCAGCAGGGTCCAGCGCGTCACGTCAGCGCAGGGCCCTCCGCACCCGCTGCAGCAGCACGGGCACGCTGAAGGGCTTCTGCACGTGGTCGAAGGCGCCGGTCTCCAGCGCGCGGACCACCTCCGCCTCGTGGCTGCGCACGGTGAGCATGATGACGCGCGTGCGCTCGGTCAGCCCGGCCTGGGCCAGGTGGCGCAGCACCGCGTGGCCGTCCATGCCCGGCAGGTCCACGTCCAGCAGCACGGCGCGGGCGCGCAGCTCCGGCAGCGCGCCGCCCAGCAGCCGCACCGCCTCCTCGCCGTGGTCCACCCAGCGCACGGAGTAGCCGCGCGTCTCCAGCGCGTGCTGGAGCAGGCGGGCCAGCGCCGCGTCGTCCTCCACCACCAGCACGTCCACGCTGGCGGGGCCCTCGCCGCGCTCGGGGTTCCACCCGGCGGGGAGCACGCGGTCGCGGCCGGCCTCCTTGGCCTGGTACATGGCCCGGTCCGCCGCGCGGTAGAGCGCGTGCAGGTCGCGCCCGTCGGCGGGGAACTCCGCCACGCCGCCGCTGAAGGTCACGTGGAAGGGCCCGCCGTCGGGCTCGCGGAAGGTCTCCTCGCGCAGCGCCTCGAGGCTTTCCGCCAGGCGCTGCACGCCCTCCACCTTCTCCATGCCGAACATCCCCACCACGAACTCCTCGCCGCCCCAGCGCGCCACCACGTCCTCCGCGCGGAAGCGCTTCTGCAGCAGCCGCGCGACGCGCACCAGCACCTCGTCGCCGCCGGCGTGGCCGCAGCGGTCGTTGACCTGCTTGAAGCCGTCCAGGTCCAGCACGGCCACGGCCAGCGGCTCGCCCTGGCGCGCGGCCAGGGCCAGCAGCCGCTCCAGCGCGGTCTCGCTGCCGCGGCGGTTGGCCAGGCCGGTCAGCGGGTCCGCCTCCGCCAGGCGGCGCTGGAGCTGCACGCGCTCCAGCCGGTTGGCGATGCGCGCCGCCAGCTCCGGCCCCAGCACCGGCTTGGCCACGAAGTCGTCCGCCCCGGCGTCGAACACGCGCTGCACGCTGGCGCTGTCCACCTGCGCGGTCAGGAACACGATGGGCAGCGTGCGCCAGCGCGGGTCGTTGCGCACCACGCGGCACAGCTCCACGCCGTCCACGTGCGGCATCTGCACGTCCAGCAGCAGCACGTCCGGCACCACCGCCTCCAGCGCCTCCCAGAAGCGCCGGGGGTCGTTGAGCAGCCGCACGCGCATGCCTCGCGCGCCCAGCACCGCGCGGACGGCCTGGAGCACGGCGGCGTCGTCGTCCACGGCCAGCACCGTGGGCGGCTGGTCCGCGGTGCGCAGCAGCGGCTGCACCGCGTCCAGCGCCCGCGCCGGCGGCACCGGCTTGCGCAGAAAGCCGCGCCCGCCCAGCCGCGCCACCTCCACGCGGTCCAGGAAGGCGTCGCGGCGGGTAAGGACGACGGCGGGCACCGGCGGGTCCGCCTCCGCCAGCGCCCGCAGCAGCGCCAGCCCGTCCTCCTCGCCGCCCAGGGAAAGGTCCAGCAACGCCGCGTCGGGCCGGGCGGCGGCGAGGGCGGCGCGCGCGTCCGCGGCGGTGTGCGCCACCACGGGCCGCATCCCCCGCCCCGCCGCCTCCATGGCCAGCCGCTCCGTGACCTCGCGGTCGGCGTCCGCGATCAGCAGCACCGGCCCGGGCCCGTCCTCCGCGGGCGGGGCGACGGGATCGCCGGAGACGGCGGGGGACTCGGGGGATGGGGGAGACGCGGCCTCGGGCGATGCGGCCGCGGCGCCGGCGGGCTCCGCGGACAGCTCGCGCCGCAGCGCGACGGCCAGGTCCGCCAGGCGCAGCGCCTCCGCCTGGCCCAGGGCGCCGGGGCCGGCCAGGAGCTGCTCCGCCTCGCGCGCCAGCCGCGACCCCTCGCCGAAGCCGAAGGTGCCCACGGAGCCGGCCAGCTTGTGCGCCTCGCGCTCCGCGGCGCGGCGGGCGTCGTCGTCCAGGCGGCGCTCCAGCAGGGCCAGCGCCGCCTGCTCCAGCCGGTCCACGCGCGCCAGCACGGGCTCGCGGAAGCGGGCCCACACGCCGGCCACCGCCCCCGCCAGCCGCGACGCCGCGGACGAGCCGCCCGGCGCGGGGTCGGTCACGCGTCCCACCCCAGCGCGCCCGCCACCTGCGCCGCCAGCTCCATGGGGTCGAACGGCTTGCCCAGCACGCCGGCCACGCCCAGCTCGTCGAAGCGGCGCCGGTCCGCGGCCTGGGTCTTGGCCGTCAGCAGCACCACGGGGATGTCCGCCGTGGCGGGGTCCTCGCGCAGGCGGCGGACGGCGGTGGGGCCGTCCATCCCCGGCATCATCACGTCCATCAGGATGGCGTCCGGCCGCTCCGCCGCCGCCATCGCCAGCGCCTCCGGCCCCGACCGGGCGACGGCCACGTCCCACCCGGCCGTCATCTCCAGCGAGAGCTGCGCGACCTCGCGGATGTCGTCCTCGTCGTCCACCAGCAGGATCTTCCTGGCCATGATTCCGCCCTATTCCTCGCGCGCCGCCGCCGCCGCCCCGCGCCCGGGCGCCGCGATGCGGTTGAGCAGCGCCACCACGCGCCGCTCGAACTCCTCCGGCGTCACCCGCCCCTTGGTGACGAACTCCGTGGTGCCCAGCCGCAGCCGCTCGCGCTCGTCCTCCGGCAGCTCGCGCGCGGTGTAGACCATCAGCGCGGGGGGAACGCCGTCCGTCTCGCGGCGCAGCGCCTCCACCACCCAGAAGCCGTCGCCGTCCGGCAGCGCCAGGTCCAGGACCACCAGGTCCGGCGGCGCGGCGCGGCCGGCGGCCACCGCCTCCTGCCCGCTGGCGGCGTGCACCGCCTCCACCCCGTGCCGCTCGAACAGCTCCATCAGCACGCGCGACAGGTCCGGGTCGTCCTCCACCAGCAGCACCCGCCGCCCCGCGCCGCCGCGCCGAAGCGCGCCCTCCAGCGCCTGCACCAGCGTGCCCTCCTCCACCGGCTTGTCCAGCCAGCCGCTGACGGCGCCGCTCTCCACGATGCGGGGGATGGCCTCCAGCACGCTGAGCACGACCACGGGAATGCCGCGCGTCTCCTCCAGGTCGCGGAGCTGGCGCAGCGTCTCGCTGCCGTTCATCCCCGGCAGGCGCATGTCCAGCAGCACCGCGTCCGGCCGCCGCAGCGCCGCCTCGCGCACCGCCGTCTCGCCGTCCGGCACGCCCAGGGTGCGGTACCCCCACTGGTGCAGGATGCCGGTGACGCGCTCCAGCACCTCCGGCTCGTCCTCGCACACCAGCACCAGCGGCCCCTGCCCCTCCACGCGCGCCGGCGAGGGCTCCTCGGGCGCCATGGCCGCGGGCAGGGTGAAGGTGAAGACGCTGCCCTGCCCCGGCGCGCTCTCCGCCCAGATGCGCCCGCCGTGCTGCTGCACGATGCTGCGGCTGATGGCCAGCCCCAGCCCGGTGCCGCCCTTCTGCCGGCTGTCCGACGAGTCCACCTGCTGGAAGCGCTCGAAGATGCTCTCCAGCCGGTCCGCGGGAACGCCGCGCCCCGCGTCGCGCACGCGGAAGACGACGTCGTCGCCCTCGCGGCCCACCTCCACCGCCACCTCGCTCTCCGGCGGCGAGAACTTGACCGCGTTGGAGAGCAGGTTGGAGAGCACCTGCAGCACGCGGTCGGCGTCCGCCAGCACGCGCTGCGGCGTGGCGCGCAGCACCAGGTGCACGCCGCCGCGCTCCGCCATGGCCGCCATTACGTCCACCGCCTGCGCGGCCAGCTCCGCCGCGTCCGCGGGGCGCAGCTCCATGGTCACGCGGCCGCTCTCGATGCGCTCGATGTCCAGGATGTCGTTGATCAGGCGGATCAGCCGGTCGCTGTTCTGCACCGCGATGTCCAGCATGCGCCGCCCCTTCTCCGGCACCTCGCCCAGCTTGCCGGCGGCCAGCAGCCCCAGCGAGCCGCGGATGGAGGTGAGCGGCGTGCGCAGCTCGTGGCTGACCACGGAGATGAACTCGTCCTTCATCCGCTCCACCTCGCGGCGCTCGGTCACGTCGCGGAAGGTGATGACCGCGCCGGTCACGCGGCCCCCTTCGCGGATGGGCGTGCACGAGTACTCGGTGGGAAAGCGGGTGCCGTCCGCGCGGCGGAAGGCGGCGTCCGCCACGTGCACCGCGCCGCCGCCGGCCAGCGTGGCGCGGATGGGGTCCGGCCCGCCCGCCGCGTCCGCCTGCAGCCCCAGCACCGCCTCCACGGGCCGCCCCACGGCCGACACCGGGTCGCGGCCCAGCATGCGCCCGGCGGCGTCGTTCAGGAACTGGGTGTAGCCGTCGCGGTCGATGCCGTAGATGCCCTCCGCGGCGGACTCCAGGATCAGCTCGTTCTGCCGCTTGTTGCGCTCCAGCGTCTCGCGCGCGAGCTGCTTTTCCGCCGCCTCCGCCTCCAGCCGGCGGTTGACCTCCGCCAGGCGCTGGTTGCGGCGGTAGATGACGCCGCCCGCGCCCGCGGCCAGCAGCAGCACCAGCACGCCGTCCAGCAGGATCAGCGCGCCGGTCTGCCGCTCCAGCCGGTCGGCGCGCTCCGCCCGCCGGCGCAGCAGCGCCCCCTCGCGCTGCTCCACCCCCGCCAGCACCGCGCGCACCCGGTCCGCCTGCTCCGCCCGGCCGGAGGCCGCGGCCGCCTCGTACGCGCCCGCCACCGCCCGCGCGCGTTGCGCCGGGGCGGCCTGCAGCACCCCCGCCCGCTCCTGCAGCCGCGCCAGCTCGCGGAAGCCGCGGTCCGCCTCCGCCAGCGCGCGCTGCTGCTCCGGCGAGTCCGCCGTCAGGCGGCGCGCGGAGTCCAGCCGCGCGATGAAGGCCTCCCGCCCGCGCTCCCACTGCTCGTGGAAGCGCGGGCTGCCGGTCAGCGCGTAGCCGCGGAAGCCGGCCTCCATCTCCGCCAGCGCCGTGCGCATCTCGTCCGTGCGCGTCAGCACCTGGTAGGTGTGGATGCTGCCGCGGTTGGCGGCGGAGAGCGCGCGGAAGGCGTTGTACCCCATCCACACCAGCGCCAGCACCAGCCCCAGCAGCACCAGCAGCGCCGCGAGCGAGCGGCGCGGTGCGGCGTTCACGGCGGCGTCGTGGGCGGGAGGGGACAAGGGTTCCGGCGGCGGGTGGAGTGGCGAAAAGCGGCCCGCGGATGGACGTGCCGCGAAATGCAGCATCCGGGCCACATCCTACCACCGTTGTACGCCTGAAAACAGTGCGCCCGCGGCGGGTGCCGCGGGCGCAGGGAAACGGACGGTCGGGCGGAAGCGGACGCTATTCCTCGTCGCCGCCCTCGCCCTCGCCGGCGCCGCCGCCCAGCCGGCCCTCCACGAACTCCACCCCCTCCTGGGTGATGGCGTACTGCTTACGGGCCTGGCGGGTGGTGCCCATCTTCTTCTTCTGCGTCATCAGCGGGGGCTTGGCGCGCAGGTTGGACTCGATGGCGCGGGTGATGTTGGGCACCGGAAGCCCCGCGCGCTTCAGCTCGGCGTTGATGGCCTGGCTGGTGACCGTGCGCTCCGGCCGGCCGCGCGACAGCGTGTAGGCGCCCAGCAGCGCGCGCTCCGCCATGGTCTCCGGCGTCCACTGCTCCAGCAGGCTGCCCATGGCCATGCCGCCGCGGGGCCCGCGGCGCGCGCCGGTGCCGCTGCCGCGCGGGCGGCCGGGGCGGCGGCGCGGGGCCTCGTCGCCCCCCTCGTCGCCGGCGGGGCGGCGCGCGCGGCCGGCGCTGCCGAAGGCGCGCTCCAGCAGCAGGTCGCGGGCGCGCTCCTTGAGCACGGGGTCATAGCTGGAAATGGCGGCGTTGATCTCGTCCAGCAGCTCTTTGACCTGCTTGAGGTCGTCCATGTTCTCTCCCTTGGTGGGGCCAGGACCGGACCGGCGCGGCGGAAAGGACGGGACGGGCTCCGCGCGGCGGGTGTCATGCGGCTGCAATGTTCGCCGTATGGGCCCCACATTTAAACGCCTTCATTCACCGCCGTCAAGTATTCTCTGTACGACTCCGCGCCATAGCACACCAGCAACACCCGCTCCGGGAGCGGATGTTGGGCCAGAAAGCCGCGCACCGCATCCACCGCAATGCGGGCCGCGCGATGCACCGGAAAGCGGTAAACGCCGGTGCTGATGGCGGGGAACGCCACGGTGCGCAACTCCTTGTCTGCGGCGATCTTGAGCGACTCCAGGTAGCAGCTCCGCAGCAGCGCGTCCTCGCCGTGCTCCCCGTCCTGCCATACGGGCCCCACGGTATGGATCACGTACCGCGCGGGCAGGTGGTATCCGCCCGTGACCTTGGCCTGCCCCGTCCTGCAGCCGCCCAGCGTGGCGCACTCCTCCAGCAGCCCCGGCCCGGCGGCGCGGTGGATGGCCCCGTCCACCCCGCCGCCGCCCAGCAGCGACGTGTTGGCGGCGTTGACGATGGCGTCCACCTCCAGCTCGGTGATGTCGCCCTGCACCACCTCGATGCGGTCGCGCGGGGAAGCGTCCGCGGCGCTCATGCGGCCTCGCGGCGGGCGGCGGACAGCTCGGCGGAGCGGGTGGTGCGCAGGCCGGCGGCGGTCCAGCGGGCCAGGCTCTCCGCCTCGGTCTCCAGCCCCAGCCCCCGGGTGGCGTCCGTCACCAGGGTCACGGCCAGGCCCCGCTCCAGCATCCCCTCCACCGCGCCCTTGACGCACACGTCCCGCGCCACGCCGCAGACGACGTATTCCGGCGCGGCGCCGATCACGTCCGCCAGCTCGTCCAGCAGCGCATCCGTGGCGGGGTTCCCCTCGAACACGCTGAAGCGCAGCTTCTGCACGAACAGCGGCCTTCCCTCGCGCAGCGCCGTCCGCGCCGCCTCGCGCGCGTCCGTCTCGGCCGCGTCGCGCGCGACGACGACGGGATCGCGCGGCCGCACCTCGGCGATGATCTCGGCGCCCTCGCGCTCGGCCGGGTCGGCGGAGAGGCCCATGCAGTGGGGCGGGTACGTGCCTTTCGCCGCGTCCGGGGCCACGGGGTCGATCTCCTCGTCCGTGATGGCGTGCCAGTCGCCGGTGTAGAGCAGCGCGTGGCAGTGCTCGCGCATCCACTCCACCGTCCGCACCAGGGCCGGCACGATCTGCCGCGCCCCGGGATCCTTTCCGCCGTCGAACAGGTCGTGCACGTACAGCCGCCCGCCCTGCTCCGGCGGCAGCATGAAGTCGTTCTGCACGTCCACGATCCACCCGATGCGTGGTCTCTGCTCTGTCATGGCCGTATTCCTCGAGAGGTCCTTCCTGCCTGTTTCTTCGCCCTCCGCCATGCGGCGGACACGTCTGACACCGCACGTTGTCATCCTGAGGGAGGCGCCGCACCGAGCCCCGCTTACGCGCCGCCCTCCGGCGCCGACCGAAGGATCTTGCCCGCCTGCGCCGGGCTCCGCGCCGCGCGACGATGCACGCCTGCATTCCCGCGCGTGGGCCATTCCCGCGGCACGCATAGAAGATCCTTCGGTCGCGCCCCGGCAATGTCTCCACACAAGGTTCCGCGCGGCGCTCCCTCAGGATGACAACGCGCGTCTGGCGCGATTTCCGAGGATGACCCGCGCACCCGGTGATGCGCGCCCATCGCGATTCGACCGCCGCCACGCGCGCTCAACTCCGCCCTCGCGACCAACCCGTCCGCGCAGGCGGACATCACGTTTTCATAGCCGCGAATTCATTCGCCGGGCGGCCCCCACGCCGGCCTCATCGCCCCGTCGAACGCCTGACTGGCCAACACTCACGCACTCCCGCACTCACGCACTCCCGCACTCACGCACTCTCGCACTCTCGCACTTCCCTACTCCCCCACCGCATCCCAATCCACCCGCACCATGCGCGGGTTCTCGCGGAAACTGCGGCCGATCTTGCCCTCGGGCCTGCCGTCCAGCCGCACGATGTCGGCGGTGTAGTCGAAGTCGTTGAGCAGGCCGCTGGACGAGTCGCTGTGCCCCAGCAGGCTGCTGCCGATGCCGTACGCCGTCACCGGCACGTCCTCCGCCTCGAAGCGCTTGATCTTGGACGGCGTGAATCCCCCGCTGACCACGATGCCCACGTAGTGGAAGCCTTCCGCGTCCAGCGCCGCCCGCAGCTTGCGCACGAGGTAGGGATTCACGCCGGTCAGCTTGCCGCGCCCCCACACCTCCGGGTCGCCGATCAGCGACCGGTCGATCAGCCGCTCGCTGGTGTCCACGCGCACGCCGGCAAGCGCGCCGTCGCCGAACTCCTGCCGCATGGCGCGCGCGACGGCCAGCGAGGTGCCGACGGAGTCGTTCTCGTAGTCCACCAGGCTCATCACCTGGACGTCCGGCTCCTCGTCGCGCAGGTAGCGCGCGAACGCCAGCGTGGCGGCCACCGTGTCGCCCCCGAAGGCGGCGATCATGGCGTGCGGCATGGTCCCCACCCCGCTGGCGCCCCACCACGCGCCCGCCGCGTCGCTGGACACGCTGTCCGCGCCGCCGACCAGCGATGCGTACCCGTCCGGCGTCTGCACCCGCCAGTCGTCGTGGCGCGGCGCCATGAAGATGACCGGCTTGCCCTTCGCGGCCTCGACGACGGTGCGGGTGTTCGACGCCACCAGCGAGCGCCGCGCGAGCACCCCGAGCAACGGCGTCTCCAGGTGCGCGAAGGCCCGGTAGCGCCCGCTGATGTGCATCACCGGCTCCCAGTCCTCGTCCCCGCCCTGGTTGATGAGATCGCCTTCCAGCAGCGTGCGGACCTCCAGGTCCCGGTAGTCGTTCCCCGGCCGGAGCTGCGTCTGCAGCAGGCGTACGGCCTCGTACACGCCGGCCAGCACGCCTTTGCGCTTGGCGAACACCTGCATCGTCGCCGCGGGGTCGCGGCCGGCGTGGGCCAGCGTCTCGGCGGTGCGCACGAAGTAGCGGTCCGAGAGCCACCCCTCCCGCATGCGCTCGTCGAAGCGAAACAGCTCGCAGGGGAAGCGGCGAAAGCCCCGGTGGAGCGTCTCGCGCCTCTCGTCCTGGCCCTCCACAGGGAGCTCGCTCATGTGCCGATGTGCGGGTGGAGTAAATTTCTCGAAACGAGAATAATTGCTCGACGGAACGCGGTCAAGACTCCTCGCGTGCCGTTCTGCCTCACAGCGGGAGCCACGGCAGGCGGAGCGAAGTCTCCAGGCGCGCCTGCACCGCGTCTTCGCGGAAGCGGTAGATCTCCGGCGCCGCGCCCGGCTTCCCCCCCTGCCGCGGGCGATGCCGCCCCGTCCCCACCACCAGGCGCGGCGTGCGGGGCTGCGCGCCGCCGGATGGCGGTGCCACGGCGCGGCGGAAGTTGGGGCGGTGCAGCCGCCGCCCGGCGATGGCCTCGCAGGCGGCCTGCAGCTCGTCCAGGGTCAGCTCCTCGCCGGTCAGGGCTACGAGAGCGGCGGGCATGTACTTGATCTTCCCCCTCAGCCGCCCCAGGGCGTCCGCCAGGATCTCGCGGTGGTCGAAGGCCATCTCGCGTCCCGGCGCATCGTCCGCCGCCGCCGAGGAGCGGCCCCAGACGTCGCGCCGCGCCTCGGGAACGCGGCCGGCCTCCATCAGCAGCGCCAGCCGGTCCGCCGTGCGCTCCTCGTTCCACTCGCTCAGCCCGAAGCCGAACGCGTGGCCGACCCGCTCGCGGCGCCCGCCATCGCCCGCGGCCCAGCGCTCCATCTCGCCCGCCAGCGCGCGCGCGGTGCCCTGCCCCCCCTCCTCGCGCACGTCCTCCCAGGGCAGGTAGGCGTAGACGTCGGTCCAGCGCGCCTCGGCCGCGTCGTCGCCGGTGCCGCGCTCGCCGGGCGCCGCGGGCTCCCGCATCAACATCAGGTACGCGACGGTGGTGACGCGCGCGCCGCGGGCGACCCACTCCCCCGTCTTCGCATCGCGCGTCCCGGCGTACTGGCGCGGATCGCGGCCCACGCGGCTGTAGCTGCCCAGCGCCTCGACGTAGGCGGGCGCGGCGGCGCCGGTCTCCTCGCGCAGCTCGCGCACGGCGGTCTCGCGGGCGTCGCGGTCCTCCTCCCAGTCCAGGAAGCCGCCCGGCCAGGCGTCGAGGCCGGCGTACGGCTCCTGCCCGCGCTCCACCACCAGCGCCTGCAGCGCGCAGGCGCCGCCGCTCCAGGCCAGCGCGAGCGCCACCGCGTCGCCGGTGACGGCCTGGCGCGGGAACTCGGCCGCGTCGTAGCGCAGCGCCCACTCGGGCACCGGCTCGGGCACGGGCGTCACGACGTCGGGAGAGGGAGGCATGGCGATCCGGGTGGAGAAGTCCGCGTTCTCATCGCGAGAATTACGCCGCGGCGCCCGCGGCGTCAACCGGGTGCCGCCGTCTGTTTCCCGGACAGTGCGGCGGAACGGCGTGGCGCGGCGGGCGTCTCCGCGCCCGGCACCCGCGCGTCGGACCGGATTCCGGACGCCCGCGCGCATTCCGCGTCGCCGGGCGAAAGTCGCCCATCTCCCGCTCCCGCAACGACTTACGCGCAACGGACCCGTCCGGCCCGGCCCCTGCCATACCCGGCGCCGTCCAGGCGGAGCGCCCGCTCCCGCCGGATCGCCATCGCAATCTCCCAAGTCCTCCACAGGAAGTATCCCATGAAGCCGTTCCGCTACGCCGTTCCCGCCCTGGTCCTGCTGGCCGCCACCGCCGGCCGCGCCGACGCGCAGCAGGCCACGCAGACCGTGAGCTACGAGGTGCAGGCCATCAGCGAGATCGCGTTCACCGGCTCGCCGTCGCTGGTGGTGAGCGCCGCCACGGCCGGCAGCGCGCCGACCGCCGTCACGGCCAACGCCTCGTACGCGGTGACCACCAACGAGACCAACCGGAAGATCACGGCCGCCATCGACACCAACATGCCCACGGGCGTGACGCTCTCCGTGAACCTGGCGGCGCCCACGGGCGGCAGCAGCGCCGGCGCGGTGACGCTGGGCACGACGGCGCAGGACGTGGTGACCGGCATCACGCAGGTGAACCAGGGCGGCCTGTCGGTGACCTACTCGCTCTCCGCCACGGCGGCGGCGGGCGTGGTGGCCTCCGGCACCCGCACCGTGACCTACACCATCACCGCGGGCGCCTGACCGCCCGCGCGGGCGCGG
>DASTLD010000406.1:0-16075 GCA_035715345.1 Longimicrobium sp. | reverse complement strand
TCCAGCAGCACGCCCGCCGGCTCGCCCGCCGCGTCGCGGACGATGGTGCCGCCCGGCGGGTCCGGCGTGTCGCGGGTGATGCCGCAGCGGCGCAGCGCCTCCGTGTTGACCCAGGCGGCGTGGATGTCGTGGCTCAGCAGGAACACGGGGCGATGCGGGGCCACGCGGTCCAGCGGCTCGCGCGTGGGCATCCCCCTCCAGCGGTGCTGGTCCCAGCCCAGGCCGCGGATCCAGCCGTCGCCGGTGCGCGCGAACTCCGCCACGGCCGCGACGCCGTCGTCCATCGTCCGGGCGGCGTTCAGGTCCACCTGCCGCCGCCCGAGCGCCCACGTGGTCAGGTGCACGTGCGCGTCCGTCAGCCCCGGCGTCACCACGCCGTCCACGCGCCGCACCTCCGCGCCGGGGAGCGCCGCGTGCCGCACCTCGTCCTCATCCCCGACCGCCGCGATCCTGCCGCCGCGCACCAGCAGCGCCCGCACGGGCGGATGATCCCCCAGCACGTGGATGCGCTGGGCGATGACGATCAGGTCGCGGCTCGGGTCCGTGGGCATGCGTCGGCGGTCGGGTGGACGATGGACGGGCGAAGATGCGAGAGTGGACGGCGTGGGGCAATCGCGGGTACACGGACTGGAGAGCGCCCGCGGTGATCCGGCCGGCGGTTGAAACCGCGCCTCCACAAGCACGAAGTCCGCCTGCGCGGACTGCAGGCGGGCATCGGTGCAGGGAGCCAGGCGCCGGCGCGAGGCCGCCTGGCGAATGAATTCGCGGCTAAGAAAACGTGATGTCGGCCTTCGCCGACGGGTGCGGTGCGGGGACGAGCATCGACCGTGCGGCAGGGTTCGCGCCGAAGGTACGACGGCCGGAAGACAGGCTTCTGCCGCGCACGCCGATCGCCGTCCAACCCTCCCCCAGACTTGGGGGAGGGTGCGAGCCTAAGCGAGCGGGTGGGGGCCTCGCCCTCGCGCCGGCGCCTGGCTCCCTGCACCGATGCTCACCTGCAGTCCGCGCAGACGGACTTCGTGTTTTCTTGCGCGGTTTCAACCGTCGGCGGGGGCGCCTGCGGTGCGCGGCTACTCGCCCAGCGCACAGGGGCTTTGCGTAGCCCGGTCCTTGCGACTGCCCGGCGCACGGGCGATTTTGCGCGACCTTTCCGGCCCGGGGCTGAATGGACTACCAGTACATCGACACACCGCGGGGGCTCGATGAGATGGTCGCGCGGCTGCGCGGCGAGCCGCTGCTGGGCGCGGACACCGAGGCGGCGGGCTACCACCGCTACTTCGACCGCATGAGCCTGGTCCAGATCTCGTCGCGCGCCGAGAACTACCTGATCGACCCGTTCGAGGTCACGGACCTGTCGCCGCTGCGCGCGCTGTTCGAGGACCGCGCCGTCGAGAAGATCTTCCACGACGCGGACTACGACGTCCGCATCCTGGACCGCGACGCGGGGCTCAGCATCGCCGGGCTGTTCGACACGCAGATCGCCGCCGCCTTCCTGGGCGAGAAGCAGCTCGGCCTGGGCAACCTGCTGGAGAAGTACCTGGGCATCCGCGTCCCCAAGGAGTACCAGCGCGCGGACTGGGCGGAGCGCCCGCTGACCGCCGGGATGAAGGAGTACGCGGCCACCGACACCGCCCACCTGCCCGCCCTGCGCGACCGCCTCAAGGCGGAGCTGGAGGAGAAGGGGCGCCTGGCATGGGCGGAGGAGGAGTTCCTGCGCCGCGAGCAGACGCGCTGGACGGAGGGCGAGGAGACGCGCGAGGCCTTCATGCGCGTCAAGGGCGCGCGCGACCTGACCCCGCGCGGCCTGGCCATCCTGCGCGAGCTGCACGAGTGGCGCGAGGGCGTGGCCCGCGAGCGCGACCAGGCCACGTTCCGCGTGCTGGGCAACCAGTCGCTGCTGGAGCTGAGCGCGTCGCCGCCGCCCAGCGCGCGCGAGCTGTCCGCCGTGACGGGAGTCTCCGACGGCATGGCGCAGCGGCGCGGCAAGGAGATCATGGCCGCCATCCGCCGCGGGCTGGACGTGCCGGAGGGCGAGCTGCCGCGCTGGCCGCGGTCGCCGCGCTTCGAGCGCGACCTGGAGCTGGAGGCGCGCGTGGAGTCGCTCAAGGACGCGCGGACGCGCCGGGCGGACCAGCTGGGGATGGACCCCGGCTTCCTGATCCCGCGCGCCACGCTGGAGGAGATCGGCAGGGCGCAGCCGCGCTCGCTGGCGGAGCTGGAGGCGGTGCCGGGGGTGCGCCGCTGGCAGGTGGAGGCGGTGGGCGAGGCGATGCTGGCCGCGATCCGCCGCCGCTGAACTCGAAAACGAACGGATCTTCGGACGATGAGGAGCATCACGGACGACCACGGGCGCGCCTGGGAGGCGGTCGCCGTCCCCACGCGCGTGGCGCACCTGCGGCACGGCGCCGTGCTGGGCTTTCGCCAGGCGGAAGGCGAGGCGGAGCCCATCACCGCGCCCATCACCTTCAACAGCACGGACGCCGCGCGCTTCGCTATCGAGTCGATGAGCGAGTGGGAGCTGCGGCGCCGGCTGGAGCTGGCCAAGACGGCGCACGGCATCGCCTGAGAACCGCAGGTTACAGGGGACAGGTTACAGGTTACAGCCTGCAATGACGCGGGGGAGCACGATCCATCGTGCTCCCCCGCTGTTGTTGTCATTGAAAAGAGGATTGTCATCCTGAGGGCCGGCGCATTGCCCTCGCCCGTACGCCACCGTCCGCAGGCCCGAAGGATCTTGCCCGCATGACTCAGAGCCCGGGCCGTGCGCTGTCTTCCGCCTGCACCGGAGGTGGGGTAGGGCCCTTGCGACGTCACCTAGGCGGAGTGCGGCGGCGTAGCGCAGGCCCCATCACCCGCATGGAAGATCCTTCGGTCGCGCCGGAGGGTGGCGCCACGTAAAGACTTGCGAGGCGCTCCCTCAGGATGACAACGCGCCTCTCCCGGCTCAGCGTATCCCGCGTCTCCCCTCCTCCGCGTCTCCGCGTGAGTCCAGCGGAGGGCCGTCGTCAGTGCGCGTGGGTGTCGGCGGGGGGGTGGCGGCGGAGGCGGCCGGCCAGGGCGCCGCCCAGCGCCGCGAGCGCCACCCCCAGCAGCGCGGCGATGCCGATCGCCAGCACGATGCTGACGGTGGCGAGCATGGGATCGTCCGCGCCGAGCAGCTTGCCGCCGGACTCCAGCGCCGCCCGCTCGAACGCGAACAGGCCGATCAGCGTCAGCACCAGGAAGATCACCCCGGCAAACCCGCCCGCCGTGGCGCCCAGCTTGGCGCGCGCCCCGGCGTCGCGGTAGCGGCTGCTGGCCGGCGCGATCAGCACCGCCGCGACGCCACCCAGCAACGGCCAGATCATCGGCCACAGGTGGCCGTTGCCGAACAGCGCGTGCGCCGCGAACAGGATGCCCGCCGGCACGCCCGCCTTGGCCGCGGGAACGATGGCTCTCCGCATCTCCCTCTCGCATCCGTGGTGATGCCGATCCCCCGCTGAAAAACTCGCACGATCCATTCCGGACGCGGAAGCGGGGCGGCACGCCTGAGACGCGCCGCCCCGCCCGATGGTTTCGCAGGCTGTAACCTGTCCCCTGTACCCTGTAACCTCAGTCGGAGAGGTCCCAGTCGTCCGCCGCGGCCTTGAACCGCATGTCCGCCGGCCCCGCGCGGTGCACCTCCGGCAGCGGCACGTACTTCCGCGCGATGTCCATCGTGTTCTCCACGCGCAGCTTGCGGAACAGGAAGGCGAACTGCTCGTTCAGCACGCCGCGGATGCGCTCGCGGTCGCCCTCCGGCAGCTCCCACAGCTCGCGCTTGAACGCGCCCAGCGCCTTCTTGCGCGCCTTGTAGATGAACTGCTCCTCCGTGTCGCTGGGCTTGCGCTCGTCGGGAAAGCTCACGCGGCAGTGCTCGTACATCCGCTCCCGCAGCTCGCCGGGCACGTGGTCGTAGAGCAGGTTCTGGAAGTTGGTGGCCAGGTGGATCTCCGCCGTCTCCACCTCGGGGAAGTTGCCGAACGCGGTCTGCGGCAGCGTGCTGGCGCCGTGCTGCACCGCGCCCGCCAGCCCGTACTCGTCGCGGGCGATGACGGACAGCGTGCGCAGCGTCTCGAAGTCGATGGCCACGTCGGCGATGGAGCCGTCCGGCAGCACGGTGCCGCCGTGCGTGGTGCCGCTCTGCACGCTGATCTTGCTGAGCCCCGCCACCGGCGCGCCCTGCTGCCCGGAGATGCGCGCCAGCTCGCGGTTGTAGCCGTCCATGTAGGCGCGCAGCTCCTCGGGCGTGGAGTTCTCCGTGCCCACCTCGCCGATCTCGCCGCCGATGGAGACGGTGACGCCCTCCGGCTCGTAGTGCCGCACGTAGGCCGTCAGCACCGCGGACAGGTGGTAGTTCAGCCGCTGCTGCGCGTCCAGCCCCTCCTGCTCCAGGTCCACCAGCGTGCTGGTGTCGACGTCGATGTTGTAGAAGCCCGCGTGCAGCGCCTCCTTGACCAGGTCCTTGACCGCGCGCGTCTCCGCCTCCGGATCGGCTTTGTACTTCTTGGCGTTGAGCTGGAAGTGGTCGCCCTGGATGAAGAGCGGCCCGCTCCATCCCTCCCTGATGGCCGCCGCCATGAGCACGGTCACGTACTCCGCCGGCCGCTGGTCCGTGTAGCCGATCTCCGACCGCGCGATCTCGCAGATCAGCGCGCCCACCTCGAGGTCGCGCGCGGCGGCGAACAGTGCGCGTCCGGTGTCGTAGGCGGCCGCGCGCACGTTGATGGCCGGCACCGTGAAGCCGCCGATCTCGCCGCGGCCGCGGGCCAGGTACAGCTCGTGGATGGACGCCGGGGCGATGCCCACCTCGCGCGCCGCCTTGAGCACCAGCCAGCGGGCGGTGTCGCGCGCGTCGTCGTCGCCGAAGACGGCGGCGCGCACCAGGGCGTCGATGCCGCCGGACCGCAGCGCGTCCGCGCTCACCAGCTCGAACGTGCCGCCCTGGCCCACGCGCACGGAGTCGCGGACCTGGTCGAGGAGCTGGCAGACGGACGCGCGGGAGAAGATGTCCACGCCGTCCGCGGGGGTCGCGACGGTGTTCACAGGGAAGTCTCCTGGTGATGGATTCTGTCGTTCGATCCGACGGCCGTGGCGGCCGTGCCGGCGCGGCGCGGGACTGTGCGTCCCACCCCCGGCGCGAGCAAGATTCGGGCTGGCGGGAGGCCGGTATGGGGTGGAGCCGGCTCCAGACCGGAGCGCGCACCCTGAGCCCTGCGTCGAGCAGCGGGCCGCAGGCGCGGGGGCCGCCTGGCGAATGAATTCGCGGCTGGGAAAACGTGAAGTCCGCCTGCGCGGACTGAACGGGGAAGTGCCGTGTCCGGCAGCCGAGGTCCGCGTGACCGACATGGTGTCCGGTCCACCCGCGCGGTGAGCTCATCCGCATGCCCCTCGTGAATACGATAGCCGGTTGCCATCCGGTGATTGCCGCCCCGGCGCGTGCGGGCGTATCTTCCCGCGCATCGGCAGAGACGGAGATCAGCGAACCGCGGGACGGGACGGATGGCACTATCGCGCAGCTCCTCGTGGAAGGAGCACCGGCTGCAGAGCCGGCTGGAGTGCGACGGCGTGGAGTACAGCGTGGACCTGGTGGCGCGGAAGGCCACCGGCGTCGAGGGATGGAAGGTCACCCTCGTGTTCCTGCCGCGCGGCGAGGGCGGGGAGGTCAAGGTGGACCTGCCCAACGCCGCCTCCACCGCGGAGGTGCGCCGCCTGGTGACCGAGCTGGAGGGCGCCGACGACCGCCTGCGCGACTACTGCCGGCAGGGCCGCGGCGGCTGAGCACGGCCGCGGCAATCGAGTGTATCCTACGGCCGCCCCGGCACTTTCCGCGGGCGGCCGTCCGCGTCATGGAGAGACCGACGAGATGAGCGATTCGACCCCTGCCGCGCCCATCGCACCGCTGCGCGCGGCGCAGGAGCGCGCGGGCGCCGTCTTCCGTGAGGTGGCGGGCCGCGAGGTGGCGCGCCACTACGGCGACGGCATGGCGGAGTACCGCGCCGTGCGCGAGGGCGCGGGCATCGCCGCGCGTGATGACCGCGCGCGCATCCGCCTGTGGGGGCGCGACCCCGTGCGCATGGTGCAGGGCCTCATCACCAACGACCTGGCGAAGGCGCCCGCCGGCCGCGCCGTGTACGCCGCCATGCTGACGGCCAAGGGGCGCATGATCGCGGACCTGCGGACCGTCCGCCGCGAGACCGCGGAGGGGCCGGAGGTGCTGCTGGACCTGCCCCGCGAGGGGCTGGAGGCCACGCGCGAGCACCTCAAGAAGTTCGTCCCGCCCATGTTCGCGCGCTGGGCGGAGGCGACGGACGCGCTGGCGGAGCTGGGCGTCTACGGCCCGCGCGCGGCGGAGGTGCTGGGCCGCGCGCTCGGGGCGCCGCCGCCGGCGCTGGACGAGGATGACGTGGCGGAGCCGGAATTCGCGGGCACGCGGCTGGTGGTGATCGGCACGCGTGAGGCGGGCGGGGAGCCGGGGTTCGACGTCCTGGTGCCCGCGGAGCAGGCGGAGGCGCTGTGGACGGCGCTGCTGGACGCGGGGGGCGATGCGGGCGCGCGGCCGGTGGGCTTCGGCGCCCTGGAGACGCTGCGCATCGAGGCGGGGCGGCCGCGCTACGGCGTGGACATGACGGAGGAGACCATCCCCACGGAGGCGTACGAATCGGCCGGGCTGCTGTCGCGGGCCATCTCGTTCACCAAGGGGTGCTACACGGGGCAGGAGGTCATCGTCCGCATCGCGCACCGCGGGCACGTGAACCGGCACCTGCGCGGCCTGCTGCTGGGCGATGCGCCCACGCCCGCGCCGCGCACGCCGCTGCTGCACGTCGAGACCGGCAAGGAGGTCGGCTGGACGACGAGCGCCGCGGAGTCGCCGCTGCTGGGGCAGACCATCGCGCTCGGCTACGTGCGGCGCGAGGTGGAGCCGGGCTCGCGCGTGCGCGTCGGCGCGGGCGCGGAGGCGGAGGTGGCGCAGCTCCCCTTCCGCGCGGACGGGTGATGGAATCCGCCAGCCGGCAGGCGCTCAAGGAGTGGGCGGTGGTGGACGAGGCGCTGGCGCGCGGCGAGGTGTCGGTGCTGCTGCGCAAGGGCGGCATCCACGAGCGTTCGGGCGATTTCGGCGTGGAGCACCGCGCGTTCTGGATCTATCCCACGGGGTGGCACCAGAACCCGGAGGACCTGGCGCCGCGCCTGCACCCGCTGCTGGACGCCATCGCCCCACCGCCGCGCGGCATCATCCCCTTCCGCGTCTTTGCCGAAGTCGACGCGGTGATCCGCATCGAGAGCCGCGAGGCGCTGGACCGCATCGAGCACCTGCACCCGCTGTCCCCCGCCGCGGCGCACTACCGCTTCTCCTACCGCGACCGCCCGTACGTCCACGCGCTGCTGGTCCGCGCCCACCGCCTGCCCCACCCTGTCGAGCTGCGCGAGACAAATCGCTACGAGGGATGTGTCTCCTGGGTGGAGCTGGACCAGGAAATCGCGACCGCCGGCGCGCAGCCGGTGCTGTCGGACGAGGCGTTCGGGGCGATCAGGGAGGAGTTGGCGAGGCTGGTGTAGCCCAGGCCCGTTGTGCGAGCGAGCAGGAGATGGTGCGGCAGGCGGCGATCCCGCCGGCGGTTGAAACCGCGCCTCCAGAAGCACGAAGTCCGCCTGCGCGGACTGCACGCGCAGATCAGCACGAGCGGCGATCGTCGGCGCGAGGGCGGAGGCCCCCTCCCCGGCTCGTTCCTCGCCGACCCTCCCCCAACGTCGGGGGAGGGTTGTTTGTATCGGCGCGCGGAGCGGGATCTCGCCCATTCGGATGGTAGAGACGCCCCGCCGGGGCGTCTCTACGGGATCGCAGGCGCACGGAAGCCCGCGCCGGGTTTGGGGAGGGGGCCTCCGCGCATGAGAGGCACTCCGCCCTTGCACGCTGATCTACACATGCCCTCCGCGTCCTCTCTTCTAAACCTCCGCGCCCTCTGCGTGAAATGCAGTTCCCGCCTCGCCCAGCATCTCCTCCATGCGCGACAGGCAGCGCGAGAACTTCTTGCCGAACGGACCCGCCAGCCACTCGCGCGGGAACAGCTCGCCCAGGCCGATCTCGGCGCTGGCGGCCAGGGGCACGGCGGCGTCGTAGAGCTTGTCCACGAAGTGCACCCAGCGCAGCCCGTCGAACAGCTCCGTGATGGGCCGCACGTCCTCGATCACCAGCGCCCCGATCTCGTCCACCAGCGCCGCGAAGCGGATGGGATGCACCTGCCCCAGCCCCGCCAGCAGCTCGCCGAAGCGCACGCGCAGCCCCCGCTCGCCGGCGGCGGCCGACGCGGCATCGAGCGCGGAGGAGTCCAGGAAGTAGGCGCGCCCGGGATCGGCCTCGAAGCGGCGGTGGCGGTAGTCGTCGCCCTCCACGCGCAGCGTCTCGAAGGCGCCGGCCAGCTCCTCGATCTCCGCCGCGAAGCTCTTCTGGCTGAATCGCCCGCGCCCCAGCTCGTCCGGCACCGTGTTGGAGGTGGTGACCACGCGCGCCCCGTCCGCCAGCGCGCCGCGCAGGAAGGCGAGCGCCAGGCGCAGGTTGCCGGGATCGTCCAGCTCCCACTCGTCCACGGCGATGAGCCGGTGCCCGCGGAAGGCCTCGCGCGTGCGCTCCACGCCCAGCAGCCCCAGCGTGTGCACCAGCTCGTCGAAGCTCAGGTACGCGCGCGGCCCCGGCGACGCGTGCCACACCGCCGCCAGCAGGTGCGTCTTGCCGACCCCAAACCCCCCGTCCAGGTACACGCCGCTCCCCCGCGCCCGCCCGCCGAACGCCGCGCGCAGCCGCGACCATCCCCCGCCCGCCGCGTGCAGCTCGTCCGCCAGCCGGCGCAGGCGCGCCAGCGCCGCCGCCTGCGAGGGGTGCCGCGGATCGGGGGCGTAGTTCTCGAAGCGCTTGTCCGCGAAGCGCGGGGGCGGGACGAAGCCGGCCAGCAGCTCCGCCGCGTCCGGGCGCGGCGGAATGCGTTGCAGGAGGTCGGGGAGCGTGGGCACGGCGGTCGGGTGCGGGCGGCGGGTGACGGCGCGCGGGAAGCTACGCCGCCGCCGCCGCGCGCCGCTACGGACCCCAGATGGCGATGTTGGAAAGGCCGATCTGCGAGTGGACGCGCAGCTCCACCGCCTGGCCCGGCTGCACCAGCACCGCGTGGCTCAGGAAGGTGCGGTTGCCGCCCACCGGGTCCACCAGCAGCCGGATGGCGTTGGCCGCGGCGTTGAAGCGCTGCGGGACGGTGTACTCCGCCGTGCCCATGGCCGACACCATCCCCAGCCGTTGGCGGATGCCGCTCTGCACGATGAAGACGTTGACGTCCTGCCAGTTCTGGTTGCTGACGCGCACCACGGCGGGGGGGCGCGGCTCCGGCGACGCGTCGGGATCGGGCTTGCCGCCGCACGCGCAGAGCAGCAGCAGCGCCGCAAGGATGGGTCTGGACGCCATCGCACGCCTCCTTGTCTCAGGGCGATGGGTGCCGTGGGAGGCCGCACGCGGGAGCGTCAAGCTCCGTGCCCCGCGCGCGGCGGGCCGCCGTCAGCCCGCGGGGGCGATGGCGGGGGTGTTGTGCAGGCTGCGCCACAGGTAGCGCGAGGCCAGCGTGCGCCACGGGCGCCAGGGCTCGCCCAGCGCCAGCAGCTCCGCCTTTCCCGGGCGCTCGGGCAGGCCGTACAGGCGCTGCGCGGCGGCGCGGATGCCCAGGTCGTCCACCGGCAGCACGTCGGGGCGGCCCAGGGTGAAGATCAGGATCATCTCCGCCGTCCACACGCCGATGCCCTTGACCTGCGTCAGCTCCGCGATCACCTCCTCGTCCGGCAGGGAGGGGAGGGTGTCGTGGCGCAGGCGGCCGTCCAGCCAGCGCGCCGCCAGGTCCTTGACGTAGCGCGTCTTGGCGCCGGACAGACCCGCCGCGCGCAGCGACTCGTCGCTCTCCGCCAGCAGCTCCGCCGGGCCGGGGCGCGTGCCGCTGCCCAGCGCGGCCACGCGCCCGACGATGGTGGCCGCGGCCTTCACGGAGAGCTGCTGGCTGCAGATGGCGTCCACCAGCGACCACCACAGGTCCGGCTCCAGCGTCTGCTCCAGCGGCCCCTCGCGGTCGATGACCGCGCCGAGGACGGGGTCCGCGCGGCGCAGGTGCTCCATCGCCTCGGGCGGAAAGTCGCGGCGGGCGGCGCGGCGCGTCACCCGGCGATCTCGCGGAGCTGGTCGGCGGTCAGGCGGTAGGTATACCACTCGGAAAGCCGCCGCGCGCCCAGCTTGTCGTAGAAGTCGATGGCGAGCTGGTTCCAGTCCAGCACCACCCACTCCATGCGCCCGCACCCGCGCCGCAGCGCCTCGTCCGCCAGCACCTTGATCATCGCCCGGCCGATGCCGCCGCGGCGCTCGTCCGGCAGCACGAACAGGTCTTCCAGGTAGAGCGTGGGCAGCGCCAGGAACGACGAGTACGTCTCCAGCACGATGGCGTACGCCACCGCGCGCCCGCCGCGCTCCGCCAGGAACACGCTGATGCGCGGCCGCGGGCCGAAGGCGTCCGCCAGCAGCCGCGCGCGCGCCTCGGGGGTGGGGCGGTCCAGCTTCTCGTAGTCCGCCAGCGCGTCCACCAGCGCCAGGAAGGTGTCGCCGTCCGCCGCGGTCGCGGGGCGGATGGCCGGTGCGTCGGTCATGCGGGGTGATCGGGGAGGGGCGATGGGCGATGTCGTCGCCCCAACGTACCGTCCGCCGCGCGCTTGCGCACCCGCCCGCGGGGGATTCCATTCCGCACACGACTCCGCCCGTCTCCGCCGATCCCCATCGCCCGACCTTGCCCGCTCCCGCCCCCGCGACGATGCCCCGCTCAGCGCGCGCGCAGCAGGTGCACCAGCCGGCGCCCGCGGCTGGCGTACGCCGCGGCAATGCGCCGGGGCGACGCGTGCGGCAGCACCCAGCGCAGCGCGGCGCGCAGGCGGTCCAGCGTGCCGCGCGCGGCCAGGTCGCGCCCGCCGGCCACGCGCTGGTCCAGCCGCTGCAGCGCCGCCAGGTCCAGCGCCGCCACCGCCGCGCGGATGCGGGGCCCGCTCTCCGCCTCCAGCCAGCCCAGGAAATCCGCCTCCACCGTCCCCGGCGCCAGCCGCTCCGCCAGCGCGAGCGCGGGGTAGACGTTGTGCGCCATGCGCCGCTCCGCCAGGAAGCCACGCAGGTCGTCCGCGCGCACACCGGAGCGCATCGCCAATACCAGCTCCACCAGCCGGACGAGCATCAGGTTCTCGCGCTGCTCGCTGGCGTGCGCGGCCAGGTAGGCGACCAGGAAGGGGCCGGCCAGGGCGCGCGCGGGCGTCGCCGTGCCGGGCATGGGCGCCAGGTCCGCGGGGCCGGGCGCGCCCAGGTGCACGCGGCCGGGGCCGGGAAAGCGGTCGAAGCCGTCGTGCAGGTTGAGCGTGAGCGGGTTGTCGCGGTGCGCCAGCACCAGCGAGCCCACGCGGCCGGTCTCGCCGGGCGGGCGCCAGTCGGCGTGGTAGGGGCGGCGCTGGTAGTCGGCGGACTGGCGGACGTAGCCCGCGGCGCGCAGCGCGGCCTCCGCGGCGGGGATCGCGTCCGCGTCCACCACCAGGTCGATGTCCGTCATGGGCCGCGTGCCGGGCTCGGGAAAGAGCGCCCGCGCCGTGTGCATCCCCTTGAGGACCGTGGCTTCCACGCCGCCGGAGGCCAGCGCGGCCAGGGCGGTGTCCAGCTCGCGGCCCAGCTTTTCCGCCCGGGCGCGGCCGTGCGCCAGGTGCAGCGCGAAGACGGCGGCCGTGCGCGGCTCGGCGCTGAGCGTGCCGTCCTCCAGCCAGCGCCCCAGCAGCGGCCCCATCCCCAGCGTGAACGCGGCGATGCCCAGCGCCTGCGCGCCGACCGCATCGCCCTCGTCCAGCGCCGCCTTACGGCCCGCGAGGACGGCGGACGTGGCGCGCACCACCTCGCGGCGGCCGTCCATCCAGCGCTCCACCGGCAGCGCGGGCCACAGCCAGCGCGGCGTGCCGCGGCTGCGCGCCAGCGCAAAGCGGCGGTCCACCTCGGCGGGGCTCAGGTCCAGCGCGTCGAACGGGAGGGGGGCGACTTCGGCGTGCATGCGTGTGCCGGGGAATGCGGGGGCGATGCTCCCAAGCTAATCGCGGCGGAGGCGGCGTGCGAGTCGTACAGGTGAGCTTCTTCCGCGACCCCGCGCGCCGCTCCGCCGCGGAGCTGGTCGAGGCGTGGCCCACGCTGACCGCGGTGGCGGGCGCCGCGGCGGACGCGGGCGTGGAGGTGGCGGTGGTGCAGGCCGCCTGGCGGGACGACGTGCGGCAGCGCGCCGGTGTGACACTCCACTTCGTGGCGGAGCCGGGCGCGCGCGTGCTGCCGCGGCGCCTATCCTCCGCCTTTCCCGCGCGGCTGCTGGCGCGCGTGCGGTCGCTGCGGCCGGACGTGGTCCACGTGCAGGGCCTCGGCTTTCCCGTTTCGACGCGCCTGGCGTCGACCCTGGGCGCGCCGGTCATGGTGCAGGACCACTCCGGCCGCCTGCCGCCGCCGTCGCGCCGGGCGCTGCACCGCTGGGGGCTGGCGCGGGTGGCGGGCGCGGCGTTCACGGACCGGGCGCAGGCGGAGCCGTTCTTCGCCGCCGGGCTGCTGCGGCCGGGCCTGCCCGTGTTCGAGGTGCTGGAATCGTCCAGCACGTTCACGCCCGGCGACGTGGCGGCCGCGCGCGCGGCGGCCGGCATCCACGGCGACCCGTGCGTGCTGTTCGTGGGGCGATTGAACGAGGGCAAGGACCCGCTGACGGTGCTGGACGCCTTCGCGCGGGCTGCGCCGCGGTTGCCGGACGCGCGCCTGTGGATGGTCTACGGCGACGCGCCGATGCTGGACGCGGTGCAGGCGCGCATCGCCGGCGACGAGGCGCTGCGCGACCGCGTGCGGCTGCTGGGCCGCGTGCCGCACGCGCGCATCGAGACGCTGGCGCGCGCGGCGGACCTGTTCGTCTCCGCCAGCCGCCGCGAGTCGGCGGGATACGCGGTGCTGGAGGCCATCGCGTGCGGCGCGGTGCCGCTGCTGGCGGACATCCCCGCGCACCGGCGCATCACCCGCGGCGGCGCCATCGGCGGCCTGTTTCCGTTGGGCAATGCGGACGCCCTCGCGGCGCGGCTGGTGGAGCACGCGGACCGCGACCGCGCGGAGGCGCGCCGCCGCGCGCGGGAGCACTTCGACCGCCACCTGTCGTTCGCGGCGCTGGGCCGCGAGCTGCGCGATGCCTACGAGCAGACGGCGAGGGGCGCGTGAAGGTGGCCATGGTGGTGCCCGGCGGCGTGGACCCAAGCGGCACGGAGAACGTGATCCCCTGCCTGCTGGCGCTGATCGAGCGCGTGGCGCGCGTGCACGAGCTGCACGTCTTTGCCCAGCGCCAGTTCCCGGAGCCGCGCTCGTGGGAGCTGCTGGGCGCCAGGGTCCACAACGCGGGCCGGCGCCCCATCCGCGCCCGCTCGCTGGCACAGATCGTCGCGGAGCACCGGCGCGCGCCGTTCGACCTGTTCCACGGCGTCTGGTCCGCCTGCGGCACCGTGGCGGGCGCGGCCGGGCTGCTGCTGCGCCGGCCGGTGCTGACGCACCTGACCGGCGGCGACACGGCCGCGGTGCCGGAGATCGCCTATGGCCGCTGCCTGACGGCCGCGGGCCGCAGCTCGGTGCGATGGTCGGCGCGGCTGTCGGACCACGTCACCGCGCCCAGCGAGTTCATCCGCGCGCAGGCGGCGGCGCACGGCGTCCAGGCGGAGCGGCTGACGTACGGCGTCTCGCTGGGCGACTGGCCGGTGCGCTCGCCCGCGCGGCGGGAGCCGGGGGCGGAGGCGCGGCTGCTCTACGCGGCCAACCTCAACGCGGTCAAGGACCCCTGGACCATCGTGCGTGCCGCCAGGGTGCTCAAGGACCGGGGCCTGCGCTTTCGGCTGGACGTGCTGGGGCTCGACACGCTGGACGGCGCCGTGCAGCGGCTGGCGGCGGAGCTGGGGGTGATGGACGTCGTGCACTTCCAGGGCTGGGCACCCTATTCCGAGCTGCGCGGGTGGATGGAGCGCGCGGACCTGCTGCTGCTGGCCTCGCTCCACGAGGGCGATCCCATCGTGGCGCTGGAGGCGGCGCTGGCGGGGGTGCCGACGGTGGGCACGCCGGTCGGGCACCTGGTGGAGTGGGCCCCGGACGCGGCCGCCATCGCGCCGTTCGGCGATGCGGACGGGCTGGCGGACGCCGCCGCCGCGCTGCTGGCCGACGAGGACCGCCGCCTGGCGATGGCCGCGGCCGCGCAGCGCCACGCCGTCGCCCACGACGCGGACCATGCCGCCGCGCGCGTGCTGGAGCTGTACGAGGCGCTGGCGCGCAAGCGATGAGCGCGCTGGATTCGGTGACGCTGCCGGTGCTCGGCATCCCCGTCCGCTTCGAGTCCGACGCAGCGGAGGTGCTGGCGGCCGTGGAGGAGTCGTTCGGCGCCTGGCGCGGAACGCCGGTGTCCGGGGAGTGGACCGCCCGCGCCCCCGTGCGCGTCCGCCTGTGCATGGCCGTTTCGGGGGATGTGGACGGCGGCGACATCGAGGTGCATCGCCGCGAGCCGCGGTTCATGGCGCTGCGCGGCGGCGGCGTGCAGGCGTACGCGCACACGGGGCGATGCGCCGCCGCGGGCCGCATCTCCCCCACCCTGCTGGGCGACCGCACGCGGCTGCGCGGCGGGGTGCTCGACGCGCTGACGCTCTGGCTGCTGACCGCGCTGGACCGCCAGCCGCTGCACGCCGCCGGCATCGCGCGCGGGGATGCGGCGCTGCTGCTGGCGGGGCCCAGCGGCGTGGGCAAGAGCACCACCGCGTACGCCGCCATGCGCGCGGGCCTGGACGTGCTGGCGGAGGACGGCGTGTACCTCCAGGAATCGCCCGTGCCGCGCGTGTGGGGGATGCCCGGTTTCGTGCACCTGCATCCCGGCGCCGCGCGCTGGTTCCCGGAGCTGGCCGGCCTAGCCCCCATCACCCGCGCCAACGGCGACGTGAAGCTGGCGATCCCCACCGCGCGGCCGCGGACGGGCGTGGCGCGCGCCGGCATCTGCCTGCTGGCGCGGGGCGATGCGGCCGGTGTCGAGCGGGTGGGCGCCGACGAGGTGGAGCGGGCGCTGCTGGGAGAGATGGAGCCGGGCTTCGACCGCTTCGCGGCGACCATCGGCGGGCCGGTGCGGCGGCTGGCGTCGCGTGGGGGATGGCGCCTGACGCTGCCCCCATCGCCCCCCGACGCGGTGCCGCTGCTGCGCCGCGTGCTGGACGAGCTGCAGGCGGGCTAGCGCGCGGTGTAGGTGGTGACGGCCGTGTCCTCGAACACGCGTCGCCTGCCGCCGGGAGGCAGCTCGTGCCCCACCGCGTGCTCCACGGAGAGGACCGCGGCAAAGGGCGTGGCCAGCCAGGTCTCCACCAGCCGGTCCAGCATCCGCGATTCGTACGGCGGGTCCGCGAAGGCGACGTCGTAGGCGCCCGCCGCCAGCCCCGCGGCGAAGGGCAGCGCGTCCTTCTTGAAGATGCGCGTCCGCTCGCGCGCCCGCAGCGCGGCCACGTTCGCCTTGAGCGCGAACAGGCTGGTGTGGCGCGTCTCCACGAAGTCGGCCGTCGCCGCGCCGCGCGAGAGCGCCTCCAGCCCCAGCGCGCCCGTCCCCGCGAACAGGTCCAGCACGCGCGCGCCGGGCAGCCGCGGCTCCAGCGCGGTCAGCCAGGCGTCGCGCACGTGCTCCGCGGTCGGGCGCACGCGCCGGTCCGGCGGCGAGGTCAGGTCGCGCCCCGCCCACTTGCCCCGCACGATCCTCATCCGCCCGTCACGGCTGCAGCCACTGCTTCCACTTCGCCTCGTCCCAGCCGACGGTGAGGTGGTTGCCCGAGCGCACCAGCGGCGTCACCAGCAGCAGCGGGTCGTCCGCCAGGAGCGGGAGGATACGCGCCTCGGGGACGTGCGCCACGTGCAGCCCGCGCTCGCGGAAGCGCTTGCCCTCGCGGTCCAGCAGCGCCTCCGCGCCGTAGCGCTCCGCGAAGCGGCGCAGCTCGCCGG
>DASTLD010000405.1:0-9058 GCA_035715345.1 Longimicrobium sp. | reverse complement strand
TGGCGGCGGAGGTGTCGTCGGCGCTGGAGCACGTGAACCTGGACCCGGCCAAGGTGCTGGCCAAGCTCCCGTCGGAGCTGTCCGGGGGGATGCGCAAGCGGGTGGGGATCGCGCGGGCCATCGTGGGCCGCCCGGAGATCCTGCTGTACGACGAGCCGGTGACCGGGCTGGACCCGGTCAACGGCGCGGTGGTCCACCGGCTCATCGCCCAGCTCGCCGCGGAGCTGGGCGTCACCTCCATCATCGTCACGCACGACATCGAGGGCACGCTGCCCATCTCCGACCGCGTGGCCATGCTGGACCACGGGCGCATCCGCTTCGACGGCACGCCCGACGAGTTCCGCACCAGCGCCGACCCGCTGGTGCGCGCGTTCCTGGAGCGCGACGTTCCCGATTCCGAGGTCCTCGAGGCCCTATGATACAGCGTGCAGACGGCGCGCCCGCCGCGCCCGCCAACCGACTTTCCCGGGAGGACATCCGGGCCATGGCTCCCATGCGCTCTCCCCGACGCGAGGTCCACGTGGGCCTCTTCGTGATCGTGGGCCTGCTGGCCGTGATCGCGGTGCTGTTCACCATCACCGACCCCGGCACCTTCCGCGGCCGCTACTACGTGAGCACCGTCGTCCGCGACGCCGGCGGCATCCGCAAGGGCGACCCGGTGCGGCTCAAGGGCGTCAACATCGGCCGGGTGCGCGAGTTCCGCATCAGCGAGGGCGTGGTGCGCATCACCCTGGAGCTGGAGCACGAGTACCCGGTGCCGGCGGACTCGCGCGTCTCCATCGTCAGCTCCGGCATCATGCAGCCCATGGTGGCGGAGATCATCCCCGGCGAATCCCGCCAGCCGCTGGCGGACGGACAGGTGCTGCAGAGCATCGACGCGCCCACCTTCGCGCAGCAGGCGGAGCGGCTGGGCAGCCAGGCGGAGGCGCTGGGCACGCGGGCGGACACGGTGCTGTTCCGCGCGCAGCAGGTGCTGAGCGAGCAGACGGTGGCGGCGGTGGGCACCAGCGCGCAGGAGATGGCCGCGCTGCTGGCCCAGCTCACGCAGCTGGCCAGCGAGCAGCGCACGCAGCTCGGCGCGCTGACCGCCAGCCTGCGCCGCTCCGCCGAGGGCTTCGAGAGCAGCGCCACGCGGCCGGAGCTGGCCCGCGCCATCGCCCGGGCGGACTCGCTGACCCTCAAGCTGGACGCGGCCACCACCTCGCTGGCGCAGGCGGGCACGTCGCTGGCGGCGCTGGCGGGGCGCGTGGAGCGGGGAGAGGGGACGCTGGGCAAGCTGGCCCAGGACGACCAGCTCTACGACAACCTGAACGCCGCCGTCACCGGCCTGATGCAGCTCACCCAGGACATCCGCGAGAACCCCCGCAAGTACATCAACGTCCGCGTCTTCTGAGCGGACTCGGCGTGATGAAAGATCGGCCTCCACGGGTTCCCGGGGAGGCCGATCTCTTTTAGCGGCGAGCTGCCTTATTGGCTACGCCTGCCCTCGTTGGCACCCGAGTGCGGCAGCGCGACTGGCCTGGAGTGCAGGCGGCTTCAGTTCCCGCTCCCAACGGTATGACCGTTCGAACTGACGGCCGCTCCCTCGCCTGAGGGTGCGGTCGTGGTTGTCGTGGTGTCTGAACGGTTTCCTCCACCAAACGTGTAGCCGGAGAACCGGGGGCTGTCAGGAGCAGTGGCGCTCGTGGAGATTTCACGACATGCGGTGAGAACCAGCACGGTGGCGACGCCACCGGCTACACGGCTGGCGCGGAACATTGTCATGCTGCCTGCTCCTCGCGGACGGTGTGAGAGTGAACCCGGGATGCAGATCACAAGACGGCAATCGCACTACACGGGAGCCGCCCAAAAGCACCATTTCGATGTTTACTGCAATCCTGCCGGGCCTCAGCAGGGCACGCCCGCGCGCCCCCCGGAACCGTAGGAACCGCCGTTTTCCGCCTCGACGATGCACACGGAGTTCGTGGACGAGGCCCCTGGCGGGATCGTGGTAGAATCACTCGGCGACGATGATCTGCCTCCGGAGCCATAACTCCCACCGTTCTTCAACATCCCTTCCGTCGCGGTAATTCCGCGGCCGGAATCCGTGCACGCCAATAATGCCAGGAGCGTCACGGCGGCAGCGCTGAGCGTCAACAGGCGGGATTTCATCCGGACCTCGGCAAGAGACAGGCTAGCGTACACCCGTGGCAGCATACATTATGTGCAACGTGCCCAAGAAGCCAGTTATCCCGGATCAATGGTTGTAAAGCGAAGGAAAATCCAGGATTCCGACGATTCTTCGGGCGGCCTCGGCGCACCGGATCGGTACAGTAAATCCACCCTACGGGAGAGCCGAGGGTGCAGGTGCCGCCCACCCACTCGCGGGCTTAGGGTCTCACATCACGGCTGATGTGGCGCTGCCCGGTCGGCTGCCGTTCTAGCAAGCAGACGCGCTGAAAGGAAGTGGGTATGGCCAGGCTCGTGTTCGGGATGAACCAGTCCCTGGACGGCTACGTGGACCACACGGCGTTTGCGCCGGGCCCCACGCTCTTCCGCCACTTCATCGAGGAGGCCCGGGGGCAGGCGGGCAGCGTGTACGGCCGCCGGATGTACGAGATCATGCGCTACTGGGACGACGACCATCCCGAATGGGATGCGGACGAACACGCCTTTGCGGCGGCGTGGCGGAAGCAGCCGAAATGGGTCGTCTCTCGCTCGCTGAAGTCGGTCGGTCCCAACGCCAGGCTCGTCGAGGGTGATCTGGAGGGCGCGATCCGCGAGCTGAAGGCCCAGCGCGACGGGGAGATCGAAGTCGCCGGCCCGCACCTGGCGCACAGCCTTACCGAGCTTGGCCTGATCGATGAGTATCGGATCTACCTGCACCCGGTGGTGCTCGGTCACGGCAAGCCGTATTTCGCCGGACCCCGGCCCCCGCTCCGCCTCGTCGCCAGTGATCGGATGGGCGAGGACGTGATCCGGTTGACCTACGTCCCTGCCTGATCTCGCCACTCGCCGGATGGCGGATGAGGGCTACCACCTCGCTGGCGCGGGAGGGCACGTGAGAACGGCCCTCCACCAGGATCTCCGGCGGAGGGCCGACTGCTGACGCGTCGAGCGGGGGCCTGGCGTCACTGCAGATCAGGGTCGTTGGACTGGAGGTCCTGGCGTCCGTGGCGGACTGTAAGCACCGTAACGCGGTCAGGGTCGAGCCGGTAGATGACGCGGTAGCGGCCGTGGATGACCTCGCGGAGATCGGACCGCGGCGACTCCGGGACCCGCCTCCCGCTCTCCGGGAACTGTTCCAGGCGCAGTACGGATGCGAAGACCGCGTCGGCCCATCTCGCCGCGGCCTGCGGGCGGTCCCGGGCGATGAACTCGGCGATCTCGACCACCCGTTCGAGGGCCAGCGGAGACCAGACGATCTTCACCCGCGCAGGCGGGCCATCACCTGGCGCCGCGCCTCCTCGTGCTCGATCCCCTCACCACGCGCGACCTGCTCCTCCGCGATCCTGATATCCTCCAGCACCTCCGCGCGCTCGACGAGCCGCTCGTACTCTGCGACCCCGACGAGAACCGCGGCGCCGCGCCCATGCTGGGTCAGGACGATCGGACGCTGCGTCGCCTGTACCTGCTCTACGAAGGCGGCCGCATTCGCGCGGAACTCCGAGAGGGGACGAATGTCTTCGCTGAACCTGATGCTCGGCACGGGGCCCTCCTGACAAGGTACAAACAGCCGTACGTAATAATGTACATCTCTCGAACCCCGCCGGAAACACCCGGTGGAATCCCGTCGGAGGACCATGGTGACGTCCGCGGAGGCCGGGGCTCCGCCAACAACGGCGACGTGTCCGTCAAGGAGTTCCTGAGCGGCACCATCGTCCGCACATTGCAGCCACCACGACACCCCTCCCGGTGAAGACGACCATGAGCGCGATGAGCCAGGCCGCGAAGGGCGAGCGGTTCCGGGCCCTGCACGAGGGGCCGGACACGTTCGTGATCCCGAACCCGTGGGACGCGGGAACGGCGCGCATGCTGGAGCAGCTCGGCTTCCAGGCGCTCACCACCACCAGTGCGGGGCTGGCCTACACGCTGGGCCGCGCGGACGGCGCGGGGCTCATCTCGCGCGCGGAGACGCTGGCCAACGCGCGCGCGGTGGCGGAGGCGACGGACCTGCCCGTGGCGGCGGACCTGGAGAACGGCTTCGGCGACGCGCCGGAGGCGGTGGCGGAGACCATCCGCCTGGCGGGGCTGGAGGCTGGACTGGCCGGCGGGTCCATCGAGGACGCGACCGGCGATCCGCGCCGGCCCATCTACGACTTCGAGCACGCCGTGGAGCGCATGGCGGCGGCGGTGGAGGCGGCGCGGGCGCTGCCCTTCCCCTTCGTGCTGGTGGGCCGCGCGGAGAACTACCTGCACGGGCGCGCGGACCTGGACGACACCATCCGCCGCCTGCATGCCTTCGAGGCCGCGGGCGCCGACGCGCTCTTCGCGCCCGGCATCACCCGGGCGGAGGACATCCGGACAGTGTGCGCGTCGGTGGGCCGGCCGGTCAACGTGCTGGTGGGGCTCAGGCCGCCGGGCGGGGTGGCGCCGCTCACGGTCGCGGAGCTGGCGGAGCTCGGCGTCCGCCGCATCAGCCTGGGCTCCGCGCTCAGCCGCGCGGCCCTGGGTGCCTTCCTGCGGGCCGCGCGGGAGATCCGCGAGCACGGCACGTTCTCGTTCATCGACGATGCGCTGCCCTACGCGGAGGCGAACCGCATGATGCGCATCCATCCTTCGGACAAGGCGAGCGGCTGATGGAACCGGCACAGGGCGACGGACACGCGGAGCCGCAGCGCATCGAGTACGCGCGCGTGGCGCCGGGCGCGGTGCGGGCGCAGATGGCGCTGGAGACGTACGTGCGCGGCTGCGGCCTGGAGCACTCGCTGATCGAGCTGGTCAAGCTGCGCGCGTCGTACATCAACGGCTGCGCCTACTGCGTGGACATGCACACCAAGGACGCGCTCCTCACGGGCGAGCGGGAGCAGCGCCTGTTCGCGATTCCCGTCTGGCGGGAGACGCCGTTCTTCACGCCGCGCGAGCGGGCGGCGCTGGCGTGGACCGAGGCGGTGACGGAGGTGGGGCGATCGGGCGTGCCGGACGCGCTGTTCGAGGAGACGCGCCGTCACTTCTCCGAGGCGGAGCTGGTGGACCTGACGATGGCGGTCATCGCCATCAACGGCTGGAACCGCCTGGCGATCAGCTTCCGCGCCCCCGTCGGCAGCTACACGCCGAGAGGACGCGGCACGTAGTTCTCCGCGCCCTCTGCGTGACAGCGGTTGGCGGCCTCAGCCCGCGAACCGGACTTCGGGCGCAGCGGGGATCTCGCCGATCTCCGCGGCCAGGCGGTAGAAGGTGGCGAGGCCTTCCTGCATCGCATCGTCCAGCTCGTACGACAGGCCGCCCCAGTAGCCGGCCAGGAACCCGGGCGAGAAGCCGAAGCGGTCCGCCCAGCGCGCGGCCAGGTCGTCGCGGTGCTCCCGGCCGTAGGCGC
Source organism: Longimicrobium sp. (assembly GCA_035715345.1). Classification (GTDB taxonomy): domain Bacteria; phylum Gemmatimonadota; class Gemmatimonadetes; order Longimicrobiales; family Longimicrobiaceae; genus Longimicrobium. Next base: position 3,543 of record DASTLD010000405.1, on the reverse strand, counting down.
GCGATTCCAGCAGCTCCCCGTGCAGCCGGCGCAGCGCGGTGTCCGATCCGCCGGCCGCCTGCCACACCGCGAACGCGAACGGCAGCCCGGTGAAGTCCCACCACTCGCTGCCCAGGTCGATGCGGACCAGAACGCCGGGGTGGAACTCCTGCCGCAGCGCCACGTCGCCGATGAAGAGCGCCGCGTCCGCGCCGGTGTGCAGCGGGTCCTTCAGCGCCTGGTCGAACCAGGTGAAGCGCGGGCGCACCTTCCAGCGCAGCCGCAGCAGCACCTTGAGCAGCACCACCGACGTCGCGGACGCGGTCGGCACCGCGACCAGCCTGCCGTCGAGCTGCTCCGGCGGCAGCGTGGAGAGCAGGAGGATGCTGCGCACGGCGCCGCGCGAGCCGATCACCAGGTCCGGCAGCACGCGGTAGCGGTCCGCGTTGCGCGCGAGCTCGATGCTGGAGCACGGCGCCACGTCGATCTGCCCCTGCTCCAGCAGCGCGTTCAGGTGCGACGGCACGCCGTGCACGATGTCGATCCACTCCGGCGCGCCGCGGTCCAGCAGCCGCGCGTGCACGGGAAAGCAGTTGCTGTACGTGATGTGCCCCAGCCGCAGCCGCTCCGCCGACCCTGCTTCCATCCGCTCTCCCTCTCCCTGAAAACAGAAAGACGCCCCGCGCGGGGCGCCATGACGACTGAATGCCTCACGCAGAGACGCGGAGAACATCCGCATGGGCAGACCTCCAACCCCTCCGCGCCCCCTCTCCGCATGGGCCGTCCCACTCACAGCGGACGCCGCCACGCTTCTGCCGTTCTCTGCGTCCTCCGCGGCTCTGCGTGAGTCCGCAGTTCAGCATCACCCCGCCGCCGTCTCCTCCTCGTCCAGCACCCTGCGCGCCGCCTCCTGGATCAGCTCCGCCGCGCCGTCGATGCCGAACGCGCCGGTGTCGATGCACAGGTGGTAGAGCGTGGGGTCCAGCCAGTCGCGCTCCCAGTGCTCGCGCACGTAGCGCTTGCGGTCCGCGTCCGAGCGGCGGATGCGCTCCGTGGCCGCGCGCTCGTCCAGGCCGAAGTGCTCCATGGCCCGGCGCACGCGCGTCTGCATGGGTGCGTGCACCAGCACGTGCAGCGCGTTGGCGCGGTCGCGCAGCACGAGCTGGGCGGCGTGGCCCACGATCACGGCCGGCCCCTCCTGCGCCACCGCCGCCACCACCCGCCGCGCCGCCTCCGCCGTGGCATCGGGAGAGACCGGCGGGGGGATGGCCATGGGGTGCATCTCCGGCAGCGCCTCCGCCAGGTACAGCCCCAGCCGCTCCACGAAGTTCTCCACCCGCTCGTTGGCCGCCTCCACCTGCTCCGGCGCCGCCTCCAGCTCCTCCGCGATGCGCTCCACCAGCGCGCGGTCCAGCAGCCGCCAGCCGAGCGCGTCCGCCACGCGGTGCGCGATGGTCTCGCCGCCCGCCCCGAGCTGCCGCGCGATGGTGATGACGCCCATCCGGACCCTCCCCCGCCTGGAGCCGCGCCGAAACCCGTCCCGCGGGGACGAGAATGCCCGCCGGGAGGCGCACTTGTCAACGTGCGGGGCCGCGCGTAGCATCCGCAGCGTCCCTTCCAGCCCGTCCGTACGCGACCACTCGCACCGGAGCGCCCATGGCCGACCCGACCCCGCCGCCCGCCTCCGCGCCCCACCCGCCGGACTGGGCGGCCATCGAGTCCGACCGCGACTTCCGCGAGCTGGCCGCCGCCAAGCGCCGCTTCATCCTTCCCGCGACGATCTTCTTCATCGCCTACTACTTCGCGCTGCCCGTGCTGATGGGGTACTTCCCCGGGCTGATGGGCCGCGACGTCTTCGGCGAGGTGAACCTCGCCTACCTGTTCGCGCTGTCGCAGTTCTTCATGGCCTGGGCGCTGATGTGGATGTACGTGCGCCGCGCCCGCGCCTTCGACGCGCAGGCGGCGCGCATCGCCGGGCGCGCGCAGGGAGGTGCCGCGTGAACACCTCGCTGCTGATGTTCCTGGTCTTCATCGCCATCACGCTGGGCATCACCTACTGGGCCAGCCGGCGCACCTCCACCACGGCGGAGTTCTACAGCGCGGGCCGCAGCATCACCGGCTTCCAGAACGGCTGGGCCGTCGCGGGCGACTACATGAGCGCGGCGTCGTTCCTGGGCATTGCCGGGCTCATCGCCTTCTACGGCTACGACGGGTTCATGTACTCCGTCGGCTGGCTGGTGGCGTACCTGACCGTGCTGCTGCTCGTCGCCGAGCCGCTGCGCAACACGGGCAAGTTCACCATGGCGGACGTGCTCGCCTTCCGCCTGCGCAACCGCTCGGTGCGCACGGTGGCGGCCATCAGCACGCTGACGGTGAGCCTGTTCTACATGATCGCGCAGATGGTGGGCGCGGGCTCGCTGGTCAGCCTGCTGATCCCGCAGATCGGCTTCAACACGGCCATCGTCATGGTGGGCGCGCTGATGCTGGTCTACGTGATCTTCGGGGGGATGCTGGCCACCACGTGGGTGCAGATCGTCAAGGCGGTGCTGCTGATGAGCGGCACCATCCTGCTGTCCATCCTGGTGATGGCCCGCTTCGGCTTCAGCTTCACGGACTTCTTCGAGGCCGTCGCCGGGGTCAGCGGCACGTACTGCGACGCGGGCGCGCTCAAGGACGGCGCCTGCCCGGACGGCGCGGCGCCCATCACCCGCGACTTCACGCAGCCGGGGCTCTACTACCACGGCCAGTGGGGGCCGCTGTCGCTCATCTCGCTGGGCATCGCGCTGATCTTCGGCACGGCGGGGCTGCCGCACATCCTGGTGCGCTTCTACACCGTGCCCAGCGCCATCGCCGCGCGCACCTCCGTGGTCTGGGCGATGATCCTGATCGGCTCGTTCTACATCATGACCACCTTCCTGGGCTTCGGCGCGGCCACGCTGGTGGGCAAGGCCAACATCGGGGTGATGAAGGACGGCGCGCTGTCGCCCAACCAGAACCTGGCGGCGCCGCTGCTGGCCCAGGAGGTGGGCGGGCCCGTGTTCCTGTCCTTCGTCGCGGCCATCGCCTTCGCGACCATCCTGGCGGTGGTGGCGGGGCTGACCATCGCCAGCTCGTCCGCCTTCGCGCACGACGTGTGGTTCAGCGTGGTCAAGCGCGGCGAGCACCACGACGAGCGCGAGCAGGTGATGGTGGCCCGCATCGCCGCCGCCGTCATCGGCATCCTGTCCATCCTGCTTGCGATCCTGCTTCGCTCGCTGAACGTGGCGTTTCTCGTCGGCCTCGCCTTCGCCGTCGCCGCGAGCGCCAACGTGCCCGCCATCCTGCTCACGCTCTACTGGCGGCGCTTCAACACCAGCGGCATGGTGGCGGGAATGCTGGTGGGACTGATCTCGTCCGTGGTGCTGATCGTCCTGTCGCCGGCAGTGATGGGCATCGACCCGCCCACCGCGGCCGCGCGGCACCTGATCCAGGCGGACCCGGTGTTCCCGCTGGACAACCCGGCCATCGTCTCGGTGCCGCTCGGGTTCCTCGCCGCGGTGCTGGGCACCCTGCTGGGCCGTCGCG
>DASTLD010000404.1:0-7855 GCA_035715345.1 Longimicrobium sp. | reverse complement strand
GCTCGTGCTCGGTCAGGTCGCGCACGAAGGCGGTGAACACCACGTGGGTGCCCCAGCGCGCGGGGGCCACGGTCAGCTCCACCGGCAGCTCGTGCCCGTCGCGGCGCAGGGCGGCGATGCGGATGCGGCGGTTGAGGATGGGGCCCTGGCCGGTGGCCAGGTAGTGGCGCACGCCGCGGTCGTGGTCCGCGCGGAAGCGCGCGGGGATGATGGTCTCGCCCAGCGTGCGCCCCACCGCCTCCTGCGCGGACCAGCCGAAGAGCGCCTCCGCCTGGTGGTTCCACTCCAGGATGCGGCTGGCGGTGTCGGTCACGATGATGGCGTCGAGCGAGGCCTCGAACACGCCGCGCAGGCGGGCCTCGGAGCCGCTCAGCTCGTCGTTCATCAGCTCCATCTCGGCCGCCTGCTCCTGGAGCTGGGCCGCCTGCTGCTGAAGCTGGTCGATGAGCTGCTCCGCCTCTTCGGCGGACCAGCGGGGCCCGCCGTCCGCTCCCCGCAATGCGTTCTCCAAGGTTCGCGACCGCCCGCTGATCAGGACTCTCCGCGCGCGCCACCCGCGCCGTCGTTGCGCCGGGCCCGTCGCAAGGGTCCGGCCAGTGCCCCGCATTCCGCACGCGGGGCGTGCGCTTTGCAGGCCCGCGGCGGGCCGCGGTTTCGCTTGCGGATTGCGGCGCAACGGCTTGCGCGGCGGCACGGAACCTGACGCCCGCGCCGCGTGGCAGTCCGCCCCACACGCGCGCCCGTTCCCCTTCCATGACCTACAGCTTTCCCTGCGAGACGGCGTTCCTGCCGCGCACCAAGCTCAGCTACGTCAACCTTCCCGGCATCCTGGCGGACGGCAAGCGCGACCGGCAGGCGCGCGTCTCCGGCTACGTGGCCGTGCAGCTCGGCGAGCGCTGCTTCCTGGTCTTTCTGCGCGGCGGCGAGCCGTTCTTCGCCGCGAAGATCACGGCGGAGCGGCGCGGGCCGGCGGCGCTCTCGGAGGTGCTGCGGCTGGCGGCCACGGAGAGCGAGCGCGGCGAGGGCGGGCAGATCGGCTACTACGGCGCGCCGGACGAGCAGCTCCTGGCCATGCTCTCCACGCTGGTGGGCGAGCCCGTCCCGTGGGCGGACCCGGCGGACGCGGGCGCGCCGGACCGCCTGTTCCCCGCGCTGCGGGCGCGCGAGTTCAGCGGCGTGCTGGAGCTGTCCAGCCGCGGCCACTTCCACTACCTGCAGTTCGAGGGCGGCGCCTTCCGCACCGGCTGGTTCGCGGGGCGCGACGGCGCCATGCCGCTGCCCGAGTTCATGCGCTCGCTCTTCGGCTCCGGCGACGCGGTGGGCGCCACGCTCTACCCGATGCTGCCGCAGATGCCGGTGCAGGCGGGGCCGGGCTTCGTGGACCTGTACCGCAGGATGATCGGCGGCACGCTGCGCGAGATCGCGCTGGCCACGGGGCGCGAGACGGCGCTGGCCATGATGCAGCGCGGGCAGGGGCTGGCCGCGCTGGAGCACCCCGTGGTCGCCTCGTTCGACATCACCCCCGAGGGGCGCGTGGCGGGGGACCCGGTGGCCTCGCCGGACGGGCTGACGGAGGCGGTGGCGGCGTGGCTCACGGAGGCGCTGATCTCCGCCAGCGACCACCACGGGGTGGACCCGGCGGCGGTGATCGAGAAGGTGGGGCGCGACAGCCGCTTCGTGCTGCAGGAGCACGGCTTCTTTGCGCGGCTGCCCTGGGCGCTCGCGATCTGAGCGTGGCGGCGCTGTACGTCGTCGCCACGCCCATCGGCAACCTGGGAGACGTGACCCGCCGCGCCGTGGAGGTGCTGCGGCAGGCGGATGTGGTGCTGGCGGAGGACACGCGCCGCACGGGCATGCTGCTCAAGCACCTGGACGTTGCCACCCGCCTGCTCTCCGCGCACGAGCACAACGAGGCCGCGCGCGTGGCCACGGTGCTCGGGCTGCTGCGCGAGGGGAAGGACGTGGCGCTGGTCTCCGACGCGGGCACGCCGCTGCTCTCCGACCCCGGCGCGCGCATCGTCCGCGAGGTGGTGGACGCCGGCTTCGACGTCGTCCCCATCCCCGGCGCGTCCGCGCTGCTGGCGGCGCTGGTGGCGTCGGGCATCGAGGCGGAGACCTTCACCTTCCTGGGCTTTCCCCCGCGCAAGGGGCCGGAGCGGGCGGAGCTGCTGGACGAGATCGCCGCCTCGCCGCGCGCGTCGGTGCTGTACGAGTCGCCGCACCGCGTGGGCAGGCTGCTGCGCGACCTGGCGGACGCGGCGGGGGGCGCGCGGCGCGTGGCCGTCGCGCGGGAGCTGACCAAGCTGCACGAGGACTTCTTCCGCGGCACGCTGGCCGAGGCGGCGGAGCGCTACGAGGGCGCGGAGGTGCTGGGCGAGATCGTGGTCGTGGTCGAGGGCCGCCGCGCGGACGCCGCCGCCGAGGAGCAGGTGGACGAGCTGGCGGCGGGGGCCATCGCCCGGGCGCTGCTGTCGCAGGGGCAGGCGCCCAGCGCCGTGGCCAGGGAGCTGCGCCGCCGGCTGGGCATCGCGCGCAACGAGGCGTACCGCATCGCGCAGGAGGCGGCGGAAGGGTAGTCGCCATCGCCCCGCTACCGCCAACCGCGCCGCCGCTGGCCTGGCGCCGGTCCGGAGTCCCGGATCGCCCGCATTCCCCCGACCCACCCCATGCCCCACACGCCCTCCGCCGCCCCCGCCGTGCCCGTCCCCGCGCTCGCGGGTGACGACGTTCGTGCGCGCATGCGGGCGCTGAACGACGAGGCGTGGGGGCTCCGGCAGGCGGACGCGGCGCGCTCCGCGGAGCTGGCGGGGCAGGCGCTGGCGCTGGCGGAGGCGGAGGACGACCCCACGGCGGCCGCGCTGGCCCTGCGCACGCTGGGCCGCCACCGCTACGCCGCGCGCGCCGACTACGACGGGGCGATGGAGCACCTGCGCCGCGGCCTGGACCTGCTGGACGCGGCGGGCCGGGACGACGGGCGCGGCGACCTGCTGCACGGCATGGCCAACGTGCACTGGCGCCGCGGCGACCACGCCGAGGCGCTGCGCACCGGGCTGGAGGCGCTGCGCCTGCACCGCGAGGCCGGCGACCGCGACGGCGAGGCGGCGGCGCTCAACTCGCTGGGCAACGTGGTCTACCACCTGGGCGACTTCGGACAGGCGCTGGACTACTACCAGGCCAGCCTGCGCCTGCGCGAGGAGCTGGGCGACGAGCTGGGCGCGGCGTACTGCCTCAACAACATCGGCAACATCCACGGCCGGCTGGGCGAGCCGCGGCGGGCGCTGGAGTTCATCCTGCGCGCGCTGGAGATCAAGGAGCGCGGCGATCCGCAGGCGGCCGGCATCGCCCTGCTCAACGCCGGCACCGCCTGCGCGGAGCTGGGGGACGACGCGCGGGCGCTGGAGTACATCGAGCGCGCCGCGGAGCGCCTGCGCGCCACCGGCGAGCGCGACGCCGAGGCCACCTGCCTGCGCGACATCGGCGGCATCCACGAGCGCCGCGGCGACACCGCCGCGGCGCTCGACTGCTACCTGCGCAGCCTGGAGATCACCCGCGCGCTGGGCAGCCGCGTGTTCCAGGCGGAGACGCTGGTCCGGCTCGGCGCGTTGCGGGCCGCGCTGGGCGACGAAGACGCGGGCCTCGCCGAGCTGCACCAGGGGCTGGAGATGGCCACCGAGTGCGGCGCGCGCGTGCAGGCGTACTCCGCGCACGAGGCGCTGGCCCGCGCCTACGAGCGCCGCGGCGACGCCGCGCGGGCGCTGGAGCACTTCCAGGGCTTTCACCGCGTGTGGTCGGAGGTGTTCAACGCGGAGACCAATGCGCGCGTCAAGAGCGTGCTGGTGCGCGCGGACGTGGAGGGCGCGCAGCGCGAGGCGGAGCTGCTGCGGCTCAAGAACGAGGAGCTGACGGAGGCGTACGACCGCCTGCGCGAGCTGGACGGCGAGAAGGACCGCCTGCTGGCGCGGCTGCGCGAGCAGGCGGCGGAGCTGGACCGCCGCACGCGCGAGGACGCGCTGACCGGGCTGTTCAACCGCCGCCACCTGGACCAGGCGCTGGCGCTGGAGTGGGAGCGCGCGCAGCGCTTCGGGCGCGAGCTGACCGTGGCCATCGCGGACATCGACCACTTCAAGACCGTCAACGACCGGTGGGGTCACGCGCGCGGCGACGAGGTGCTGCGCGTGGTGGGGCGCATCCTGCGCGAGCAGACGCGCGGTGTGGACGTGGTGGCGCGCTACGGCGGCGAGGAGTTCGTGCTGCTGCTGGTGGAGACGCCGCCCGACAAGGCCGCGCGCAAGTGCGACAAGCTGCGCGCGGCAATCGAACAGCACGGCTGGGACGTCGTGGCGCCCGGCCTGCGCGTCACGCTCAGCTTCGGCGTGGCGGGGGAGCGGGCGCCCTCGCCGGAGGCCCTGCTCGCCGCCGCCGACGCCCGCCTCTACGCCGCCAAGCGCGACGGCCGCAACCGGGTGCGGGGGTGATCCCCGCCGCTGTTGCATCACGAACGAGCTTCGCTGTCGTCAGAAGCAGGACTTGATGGCTGGACCCTGGATGGAGAGAGATGTCGGACACCATATCCCCCTCCCACACGCCGCTCGCCGCCGATGACGAGCTACGCGCTGAAGTCGATTCGCTGAACCACCGCGCGTATGCCCTCCGCATTACCAACACCTCCGAAGCGCTGACACTTGCCGAGCACGCGTTGGGGTTAGCCCGGCGTATTCGGTACGTACGCGGAGAGGCATACGCTCTTCGTGCGAGGGGAGCCTGCCGCTCACTGCTCTATCAGGCCGATGGGGCGATCGCAGATCTCAAGTCGGCGGTTGCTCTTTTCGCCTCCAGCGGAGACGAGCGTGGTCGCGCGGTAGCCCTGGCGCGCATCGGCAGCACGTACTCCCGCAAGGGCGATCTTCCGGAGGCGCTGCCATGGTTGTTCAGCGCGTTGGATGTGCAGCGAGCGATCGGGGACCGGGCGGAGGAAGCGTATACGCTGGTTGCGCTCGGGACCGTGTACAGCGGTGTCGGGGACTATGCCCGCTCACTCGAACTCTGTCACCAAGCAAACGTGATTTTCGAGGCGGAGCAGGACTCGATCGGGCTTTCGTTCACATCCAATAACGCAGGCACCCTCCACCTCTCTCTTGGCGACTACGAGGAGGCGCGAAAGTGCTACGAACGAACTCTCGCGCTGAAGCGGCAGATCGGCGATAGACCTGGAGAGGCGATCGCCCTGCTCAACCTGGGTATTGCACTCGCGGCCCTCCGTCAGCCGCACCGTGCGCTGTCGCTTTTCCGAAGTGGGCTGGAACTCGCGCGCGACACAGGAGAGCGGGCATGCGAGGCTGAAGTGTTGGCCAGCCTTGCCGATTTATACGACCAACTTGGGGCTGGTGACGAGGCGAGAGACTACTATCGTACGAGCCTGGATGTGGCTTCCGCCCATGGCCTCTACGACACCGAAGCGGCCACCCGGATACATCTCGGCGAACTCCTTACGAAGCAGGGCAGTGTGGACGAGGCCGTAGAGCACCTCGTTGCCGCCCTTGATCTCGCACGTCGGGTGGGATCGCTTCCACACACGTATGCGGCCCACAAGGCTTTCGCCGCCGTTTACGAGGTGCGGGGTGAGACGGATGAGGCCCTCTGCCACTATAAGACATATCACCAGATAAAGGAGGAGGTGTGGAGCACCGACAGCGACCGCCGAATCCGCGCGCAGCTCGTGCGTGTGCAGGTGGAGCAGTCCCGCCGTGAGGCGGAACTGCTGCGGGAGCGCAACGAAGCCCTCGCCGCCGCCAACGAGGAGAAGGTGCGGCTCGTAGCCGAGCTCGACCGGCTGACGCGCGAGGATGCGCTGACCGGCATTGCCAACCGCCGCGCCCTGGACGCGCAGCTCGCGCTGGAGTGGGAGCGCGCCCGCCGCTTCCAGCGCGACCTGACGGTGGCGATGGTGGACGTCGACCACTTCAAGCAGGTGAACGACCGGCACGGCCACGCCGCCGGCGACGAGGTGCTGCGGCGCATCGCCGCGCTGCTGGGCGAGCAGACGCGGCGGGTGGACTTCGTGGCGCGCTGCGGCGGCGAGGAGTTCGTGCTGCTGCTGGTGGAGACGCCGCTGGAGGGCGCGCTGGCCAAGTGCGAACAGCTCCGCGCGGCCGTGGAGGAGTACGATTGGGAGGCAGTGGCGCCCGGCCTGCGCGTCACCGTCAGCTTCGGCGTCAGCGGCGATCCAGCGCCCTCCCCCGACGCCCTGCTGGCCGCCGCCGACGCCCGCCTCTACGCCGCCAAGCACGCCGGCCGCAACCGCGTCCACGGCTGACTGAAAGCAGGCCTGCATCCTCGCCGAACGTCGTCATCGGCCGGACGTCGGCAAGATCCTTCGGTCGGCGCCACGGTGTCGTGCTTGCGTCGCGGCTGGTGCGGCGCCTCCCTCAGGATGACAGCCAAGCTGTTAGCCTGCAATACGTTGTCATCCTGAGGGAGTGCTGCGCGAGCGCACTGCCTTCCGGCGCGACCGAAGGATCTTGCCCGGGTGCCGCGGGGCACGACGGCGCGAGCCAGACTCCCGTGCATTTCGCCGTACCGCGCCCGGCGGGGAGGTGCTATCTTCCCCGCCGGGCGCGGGCGTGCGGCGCCGGCATCTCTCGCGACGAAAATCGGCATGGCGAAGGACCGGGCCATCTTCCAGGACGAGCAGGGCCGCGGCTGGCTGGTGGAGGTGATGTACGGCCACCCGGCCCCCACCGAGCGCGGCATCTACGCGGCGCGCTTCCAGTGCCCGGAGGACGACGGCGAGCCCGTGCGCGTGGGCTTCCTCTTCATCGACGCCATCGAGCACGACGACGAGGAGGCGCTGCGCGAGGCGCTGGCCGAGGCGGAGCCCGCCACCGCCATCGGGTGACGGGCGGCGCGCGCCGTTCCCATCGCCCGTCCACTTTTCCGCTCCACCCGCTGAAGTGACCGAACCCCGCTCCGCCGTCGAGCTGTTCCTTTCCGCCACCGCCGCCGAGATGCTGCGGCGCGAGATCCGGCGCGCGCGCGGCAACGAGGTGTGCTTCGTCGCCAAGGTGGCGGAGGGCGGGGAGGTGGTGGAGCCGCGCGTGCTGGCCCGCGGGCACGCCAGCGCGGTGCTGGCGCTGGTCAAGGAGCCGGAGCCCGGCGGGCTGCTGATCCACAACCATCCGTCCGGCCTGCTGGAGCCGTCGGAGGCGGACTTCGCGGTCGCCGCGCAGCTGTGGGAGCAGGGTCTGGGCTTCGCGATCATCGACAACGACGCGAGCGAGCTGTACGTCGTCGTGGAGCCGCCCGAGGCGCGCGAGGCGGAGCCGCTGGAGCTGGACGCGCTGGACGCGGACCTGGGGCCCGGCGGGCCGCTGTCGCTGCGCCACCCGCGCTACGAGGACCGGCCGCAGCAGCGCGCGTTCAGCCGCATGATCGGGGCGCTGTACAACGAGGGCGGCGTGGGCGTGGCGGAGGCGGGCACGGGGACGGGCAAGTCCGTCGCCTACCTGCTGCCCGCCATCCGCTGGGCGCTCCAGAACAAGGAGCGCACGGTGGTCTCCACCAACACCATCAACCTGCAGGAGCAGCTGGTCGGCAAGGACCTGCCGCTGCTGCGCCGCGCGCTGGGCGAGCCGTTCAAGTACGCGATGGTCAAGGGCCGCAGCAACTACGTCTCCATCCGCCGCGCCCTGCTGGCCAAGTCGGGCGCGTCCGCTCTGCTGACCCCGGATGCGCAGGCGGAGCTGAACGCGCTGCTGGAGTGGATGGGAAAGACGCAGGACGGCTCGCTGGCGGACCTCTCCTTCCGCCCCGGCGCGGAGGTGTGGGACGAGGTGCAGAGCGAGACGGACGTGTGCCT
>DASTLD010000403.1:0-12020 GCA_035715345.1 Longimicrobium sp. | reverse complement strand
GCAGGACATCCTGAGCTGGGAGGCCATGAACCTGTTTCCCGACGGACCCGGCTCCCCCAACCCGGAGCGATGGTCGATCCAGCACCAGGTCGACACGATCCCCACCACCGCGGACCCGGGCGCGGTGGACCAGGCGCTCCGCGAGAAGATCCCGCTGCTGGGGCAGATGGAGCAGTGGATGGCGGACGACCAGAACGTGCTGCCGCCCGGCGCCGCGGTGGCCGGGCTGGTGACGAAGGTGGACGCCGCCGAGGGGCCGTGGGTGTCGCCCGCCAACGTGGCGCTGACCGGCGTGACGCAGCCCACCTATCCCCTGACGGACAGCCAGCAGCAGGGCCTGACGGTACCGCCGGACGGCAGGTCGGTCGACGCCATCCGCGCCTTTGCCGGCAGGGGGACGGTGGTGTGGGGCGGGCGCACGCTGGACGGCAACAGCAACGACTACCGGTACATCCAGGTGCGGCGCACCATCATCTACATCGAGCAGTCCATCAAGAACGCGCTCGAGCAGTTCGTGTTCGCGCCCAACGACGCGAGCACCTGGACGGCGGTGGTCTCGATGGTCTCCGCCTTCCTCCAGCAGGTGTGGGGCTTGGGCGGGCTGGTGGGGTCCAGGCCGTCGGAGGCGTTCACCGTGACGTGCGGGCTGGGGAGCACGATGACGTCGCAGGACGTCCTCGACGGCTCCATGATCGTGGAGGTGTCGGTGGCGGTCGTCCGCCCCGCCGAGTTCATCGAGCTGACCTTCCAGCAGCAGATGCAGAGCCCGTCCTGAGCGCACCACGTCGCGGGAGATGGCGACGGCGGCGCCGGACCGGGTCCGGCGCCGCCGTCCACGTTCCCACGCAGGCGGTCAGCCGGCGCGGAACGGGGCGATGATGGACTTCGCGCGCGTGCGGATGAGCCGCGAGCCGACGCCGATCACCAGGACCGTCGCCACGACGACGGCCCACCAGAAGCGGAAGCCGGGCGTGCGCGTGGCCACCTCGGAGACGGCCGCCGCGCACAGGCCCACGTACGAGTACGTCATCCACCAGTAGTGGTGCTCCACCCAGTTGGCCGGCCGCCGCCGCACCGCGGGGACGATGCCCGCCAGCACCGTCGCCAGGCTGGCCAGCGCCGCCACGTGGAAGGGGCCGAAGCCGCCCGTCAGCCGGTAGATCATCAGCGCGGTGCCGTTCAGCGCCAGCATGCTGCCCACGTAGACCCACCCCGTCCGCCGGTGCGCGCGGTTCCCCTTGCGGCGCAGCAGCACCGCCGCGCCGGAGGCGAGCGCCGCCACCGCGCACGCCAGGTGGAACCAGCCGAGCCCGTTCATCCCCCCGCCTGCCTGGTCAGCCGCATCTCGAAGAAGCGGTGCCAGGTGCTGCCGTCGGGCGAGTAGTCGCCCACCTCGTGCCAGCGGCCCTGCTCGTCCAGGCGGATGGTGTAGCGGACGCGGCCGGTGCTGCCCGGCGGCGTGAAGCCCCACACGATCTCGCCGTCGCCCACGGTGATGTCCGCGTCCACGAAGGTGCCGTCGCGGTAGGCGCGCAGGGCGTACTGGCCCTTCGCGGCGTCGTACGACAGCACGCCGAACGCGTTGTGCACCACCTTGTAGTCCGCCGCGCCCTGCGTGCCCTCCCAGCCCAGCCCCTCCAGCACCAGAACGGCGCCGCCCAGCTTGGGCTGCGCCAGCTCCAGCACGGACGCGCGCGACGTCTCGCCGCGCATGGTGGTGACGCCCTCACCGCGCCAGGTGCCGTGCAGGAAGGCGACGCGCTGCATGCCCGCCGCGGCGCCGGCGGTGCCGTCCTGCGCGGCGGCGGGGGCGGCGATGAGCAGCAGCGGAAGCGCGATCTTGAGGTAGCGCATGGTGTCTCTCCGACGTTGGATGTGGATCGGGGTGATGTGGATCGGGTGACGTGAAAACCAGGGCGCTCGGTGGATCAGGGTGACTCGGGGCCGCGGCCCTCCAGCCCCAGCAGCGTGGCGAGCTGGTCCACGTACTCGCGGAAGGCGGCGCGGCCCTGCGGCGTCAGGTGGTAGCGGGTGACCAGGACGCGGCCCTCCACCTGCTTGCGCACGGCGATGAAGCCCGCCGCCTCCAGCTTGCGCAGGTGCGAGCCCAGGTTGCCGTCCGTGGCACCCAGGCGGTCGCGCAGGTGGGTGAACTCCGCCTCGTCCACGCCGGCCAGGATGGCCATGACGCCCAGGCGCAGCTTGGCGTGGATGCGGTCGTCCAGCCCGCCGGCCAGGCCGGGGTCAGGCAACCGCCACCCCCCGCCGCCCGCGCAGCACCAGCACCAGGCCGGGGATGGCCTGCAGCGCCAGCATCAGCGCCGCGGTCACCAGCAGCCCGTGCGGGCCGGGGTCGAGCAGCATGTAGAGCGATCCCGCCCACCACAGGCCGCCCGCCGCCTGCAGCCAGCGCGACCCGGCGAACAGCCCGGTGGCGAAGAAGGCGCCGCCCAGCACCGCCGCCAGCACGCCGGTGATGCCGTTCCACGCCAGCGCGCCGCCCGCCGGCGCCGCGAAGCCCAGCAGCGTGAGCGTGACGCCGGTGCCGATCCACAGCCCCGCCAGCAGCCGCCCCGCGGGCGAGGTGGCCGGCGCGCGCCGCACGCCGTTGAAGGTCAGGGCGATGGAGGCCACCCACCCCAGCCCCACCGCGCCCGCCCACACCCACGTGATGCCCCGTACGGTCTCCGCGCGGCCGAGCACGTACGTGGCGACGAGGGCGGCGCTCATGAGCAGCCCCCACACCACGAAGTGCGGCCCCGCGTGGTTCACCACCCGCTGCCCGCCCTCCATCAGCCTCCTGATGGCGGCGAGGTCTTCCCGTGCCTGCGTCTGTGCGTCCATTACCACTCCGGTTCTGAGGAGCAGAGCACTCTGAAATGCAGAGTAACCCGGATACGGGGATGGAGGCAAGAAGTTTCTTTCTGCCCTCAACCGAGGGTTTAGGCCCCGGGAGGCAATGTCAGATGGATGACCTCACCCGGGGACGCGCGGCTCACGGCGTCCCGGAGCAGGTGTGTGAGCGGGCGCAGGTCTTCGAGCTTGGTGCCGCCGACGGCCAGCACGATGGCGGCGAAGCTGCGCCCTGCCAGCCGCTGCTGATATTCCATCTTGCGGTCCGCGGTGATGAACACCTCGAACCCTGCGGCTTCGGCTTGACGGAGCAGCTCTCCGTTGAGCACGCCGGTCCAGCCCTGGCGCGCAACGGTGGTGACGTGATGTCCGGGCAGCTCCCGCGCGAGCAATCGCGGAAGCATCTCGTCGAGCAAGACGCGCCGACCGGGGCCGCTTTCCTGGTTCACGCCGCTTGTGGGACGTGCGCGAGGAGGCCTTCCACGGCCTGCTCCAGAAAGGCTGTGGCTTGCTCACGGGTCACGGAAGGGAAGTTGTCGAGGAACTCGTCGAGCGTGTGCCCGCCTTCCAGCCAGTCCAGCAGATTGCGGGCAGGGACGCGGGTGCCCACGAAAACGGGCTCGCCGCTGACGATCTCCGGGTGGCTATGTACGACCGGCTCGCTCATGGCTCGTCTCTCATCTGGTGCCGTCCGACTGTCGCCTGCTTTCCAATTTACCCCCGATTGCGATCACTGCACAGGACGTGCACCGGCGCCCGCTTCCGCGCACTGTCTCCCATGCAGTCCGCGCAGGCGGACTTCGTGCTTTTGGAGGCGCGGTTTCAACCGCCGGCTGGATGGCGGGCGCCAGCGATGCACTTCGGATTGCACCGACGAGCGTTGCTCGGGCTATGCACCGGCGCGGGTGCTACTGGCTCTGGCCGGTGGCCGCGTCGTCAGCGTGCGGCGGGATGGGTGGGACGTCTTGGCAGAGGATGGGGATGCCCTCGGACTGCAGGGGTGCGGCGCGGCGGTCGAGGGCGGCGGCTTCGCCGAGCCCCGTGAGGTGCAGGTCCAGCAGCATGCGGGAAAGCCCCTCCGGCGAGCGGAGGCCGAGCGCCCGGGCCTGCGCGGCGTAGCGCGGCGCCTGGCTGCTCGCCCGCAGCGCCGACTCCAGCAGGTGCCGCAGCATGCAGTGGAACGCCGGCGTGGTCGAGAAGCGCGCGATCTCCACCTCCAGAGCGGCGCTCGCGGCCGGGAAGCCGCCCACGCGAAGCGCCTGCTTCACCGCGCGGCGGATGCGGCGCGCGTCGGCGGGGGCGAAGGCGGAGAGCGGCGGGGGATCGGGAACGCGCTCGCGGAAGGCGGGGGTGTGCGCCATCGGCACGAAGTCGTCGCACACGATGCGGATGCCGGCGCGCTGGAACGGGCGCGCGCGCCAGTCCACGTACCGCGCAACCACCCCCGTGAGCTGCTCCGTCCGGATCAGGCGCCGGGAGATGGGCGCGGAGCGGCCCCCCGTCAGCGCGGCGTAGCGCGGCATCCGCTCGCGGTTCAGCGCGATGGCCTCGCGCACGTGCCGCTCCATGCATCGCCCCTCCGCGGCCTCCGGAGGGCGAGAGGCGGACGGCGGCGGCGCGCATCCGCCCACCACCAGCGCGAGCAGCAGGACGGCCGGTGCGCGGATCGCCATCGCCCCTCCCTACACGTCCCGGCGGCGGGTGAGGCGGCGGAGGCGGAGGGCCAGCCGCACCAGCCACGCCAGCAGGACCACCGTCAGCACCAGCGCCAGCACCGGCGCGATGAACGCCAGCACCACCGCGCCCGCCGCGGCCACGTCCTCCAGCACGCTCAGCACCGGGTTGCCCAGCCCGCCCGTCGTGGCGGTGCTGCCCACGCGCACCGTGGCCTTGGTGGCGTGCACCCCCAGCGCCAGCGGCGCCCCCATCGCGATGCCCAGCGCCGCCGCGTACTCCGGCGAGAGCTGGTACAGGAACGGGATGGCCGCCACCACGCCGAGCACCGGCTTGACGGCCACCTGCACGGAGTCCAGCAGGTGGTCCACGAACGGGACCTTGTCGCCCAGCACCTCCAGCAGCGTGGCGGCGCCGAAGAGGACCAGCGTGTCCGCGCGGTCCAGCCACGCCAGGTAGTCCGGCAGCGGCAGCTCCATCACCCGCGCGGCCAGGCTGGCGCTGAACACGGGCAGGAACGCGCGCAGCCCGGCGCAGGCGGCCAGCACCACACCGAAGGCGACGGCGGAGAGTGCGTCCATCGCTACCGTCTCTCCCCCGCGAGGCGTGGGCTCATCACCACCTCGCCATGAGCAGCCACAGGTGCAGCGGGACCAGCAGCAGCATCGCGACCGTCGCGCTCAGCATCTGCAGGCGCACGTCCCAGGGCGGCACGCGCGGCCACGCCGGCAGGCGGCGGATGGTCAGGTACAGCGCTAGGGTGACGGCGGACACGCCCACCGCGATCAGCATCCCCCAGGCCGTGATGCCGCGCGTCCCGGCGCCCAGCCCCACCCCTACCACCAGCACCCAGCCGAACAGCGCCGCGGCCGTGGACATCCCCAGGAACGTGCGCCTGCGCTCCGTCTCCACGCGGCGCCCGTGGCCGAACACGATGGTCACCAGGTGCGCGGCGATCACGGCCACGTACGGCACGTACAGCGCGTCGCTGGTCAGGCCGCGCATCATCGACGTCGACTCGCGCTCGATGACGTTGTTCGCGAACAGCAGCAGCAGGGGGAGGATGGCTACGTAGAACAGGCCGCGGATGTGGTATCCCGCGACCGCCTCGGGCTCCACGCGGCGCACCAGCCAGTCGAACGCCGCGAAGCAGAGCACGGCCAGCGCCGGGGCCAGCACCCACTCGCTCCCGCCCAGCGCGTAGGCGCCGTACACCACCAGCGCCAGACCCATGGCGCTGCTCAGCGCCACGAAGCGGAAGCGCCACGCCAGCAGCCCCACCAGCACCGCGACCAGGACCAGCACCACGAGCTGCCGCGCCACGAACGGCGCGGGGTGCGGCGTCATGCTCTCCAGCAGGAAGTAAGTGGCCAGGGGAACGACCAGGTTGTCGCTCCCCTCCAGGCTGATGCCTTCCAGGATGGTGACCACGATGGCGATCTGCGCGGCGATCAGCACGCTCTCCGCGCGCCCGGTCTGCGTGAGCAGCAGCTGGGGGAGATGGACCGCGAGGAAGGTCGTCAGCAGGAAGGCGGCGGAGCCCTCCAGGCTGCGGCGGTCGGACTCCACGGAGTAGATGCGGCGGCCGTACTCGCTGCCGAGCAGCGCGGCCAGCGTGTCCGCCACCATCAGCACCAGCAGCGACACCAGGTAGAACACCGGCTGCCCGGCGCCCAGCAGGAAGAGCAGGTAGATGGCGATGGGATAGTAGATGCCGCCCTGCGACCGCCGCTCCACGCCGTGCACGCTGGAGAGCAGCCCCAGCCGCCGCGTGCCCCAGATGATGAGCCCGAAGGCGATGCCCAGCGCCAGCACGGTCCAGTGCCAGCGGAAGAGCCAGGGGAACGCGCCCGCCACCACGCCGCCGCCGAAGTGCACCAGCTTGCGCGTCCACTCCACCGGCGGATTCCCCCAGCGCCGCCATACCTCCGCCGCGCCGAACAGCAGCAGCAGCAGCGCGGAGACCAGCGCCGCGCGCACGGCCTCGCCCGCGAGGGTGCCGAAGGGCGGCAGGAGGCCGTCCATCACGCCGCGGCCTCGTCCACGTGCAGCGCGCCGTAGAACCAGGCCAGGTCGCGCCCGTGCAGCTCCGCGGCGAGCGCCGGCAGCGGGCGCGCGCGGTCCGCCAGCGCCTCCGGCCGCGCGCGCGGGGCCAGCAGGTTCCAGTAGACCAGCCGCGCGCCCGGCGCGGCGCGGTCCAGCAGCGCGGCGTAGCAGCGCTCGTGCTCCGCCGGGCTCATGTACTCGAACACGTCGGACAGGTTGAAGCCGTCGAACCGCCCGTAGCCCGCGCGCTCCACGGGCGCCTGCGCGATCCGCACGCGGTCCAGGCGGTCGCGGATGGCGGCGAACCACGCCGGGCGCAGGTAGCGCGGCAGCGCCTCCGGCGGGTACGTCCCCGTCATGATGTAGGCGAGGTACGGATTGGAGTGCACGGGCAGCGCCGTGAGCGCGTGCCGCGTGCGCGCCAGGATGCGGTCGCCCACGCTGCCCTGCACGTGGTGGAAGAAGGCGGCGTCGCGCCCCATCCGCCCCATCACCGCGCGGCTGAAGAACAGGCGGAAGAGCAGGCGCCAGCGCCAGGTGTTCCACTCGCGGCGGTAGAAGTCCTCGCGCTGCTCGCGGGTGCGCGGCGCGCGCAGCCGCTCGATGCGGGCGCGCGAATGCACCAGCGGAAGCACCCGCGTGCGGAAGGCGCGCAGGTAGCGCTCGAACTTGCCCGCGTGGGTCACCCCTCCCGCGACGGCGTCCGGCATGCCGTCCCAGAACGCCCGCGCGTCCGGCGACAGGTCCCCCCGCAGGCGGCGGTACGTCTCGGGGCGATGGGGCGATGGGGAGACGCCGAGGAAGGCCAGCAGATCGGGATGCTCCAGCCGCCGGAAGGCGGCGATGCGCAGCTCCAGGCAGGCGAGCTGCGCCGCGCTCAGGTCCGCGGCGACCACCTCTGCCGGATCCAGCGTCAGCAGCGCCAGCGCGTTGTCGCCCGCGGAGGCGATGGAGAGCAGGCGCCCGCCCGCCGCCACGGGCGCCAGCGCATCGCACAGCACGTCCGCGTCCTCCCACACGCTCGCGTAGCGGATGAAGGAGAACGACGCGCGCTCGGCCACGGAGGGCGCCGTCATCCCGGCTCCGGGTCCAGGCGCAGCAGCGTGCCCGCGGCGCCGTCCATCTCCACCACCTCGCCGTCGCGCAGCGTCTCCATCAGCCCGGGGATGCTGACGATGCAGGGGATGGCCATCTCGCGCGCCACGATGGCGGAGTGGCTGAGCAGGGAGCCGCGCTGCACCAGCACCCCCTTCACCGCCGGAAAGAGCAGCGTCCACCCCGGGTCCGTGCGCTCGGCGACCAGGATGTGTCCGGCCAGCTCGCCGGCGCGCGTGGGGTCGCGGACGATGCGGACCGGCGCGCGCACCACGCCCGGCGAGCACCCCATCCCCTTCAGCTCGCCGGAGGGGGCGATGGGGGGAGCCAGCGACGCGACGTACTCCGCGGGCGGGCCGCGGGTCTCGAAGCGGTCGGGCGGGGCGGGGGCGCGCTCGTACGCGGCGAACTCCGCCTTCCGCAGCGCCGCCAGCCCGCGCAGGTCGGTGCTGACGCCGGTGCCGTCCAGGTGCGCGAAGACCTCGTCCACGCGCAGGTACAGCACGTCGCGGGGATGGTCGAGCCGCCCCGCCTCCGCCAGCCGCGCGCCGATGCCCAGGAAGATGCGCCGCACCGCGCCGAACACGCGGGTGCGCTCGAAGCGCAGGTTCTCGCGGTCGCGGATTCGGCGCCGCGCCCCGCGCAGCACGCGGAAGAAGACGCGCCGCCGCACGCCGGTCAGGGTGTCGCGCACGGTCGCCTCCGCGCCGGCGCGGACGGCGGCCTCGTGGCCCGTGTCGCGGGTGGCGCCGCCGCGCGCGTAGCCGCGGATCAGCCCCAGCAGGTAGGCGGGGTCGTCGGAGAGCGTCACCGTCTCCAGCTTCAGCTCGTTGGCGCAGCGGTCTCCGAAGCGGTCCAGGTATGCCTGCACCTCGGCGCGGAACGGCGCCAGCGCGGGCTCATCCCCCAACTGCCGCCACACGCGCGCGTCGTCCGGCTCCTCCGCGAACAGGCGGGCCAGCGTGGGGTCGGCGGCGGCGCGGTCCGCCAGCGCCAGCACGCGCTTGGCGGGCTCCGTGCTGATCATCCCGCCCTCGCCGCAGAGCAGGTCGTTGGCAAGGGTGGGCGGCGCGCCGGGCAGCCACTTCTCCACCAGCCGCACCAGCACGCCGAAGAAGATCATCGCGAAGAAGTCGTTCACCAGCGGCGCGCGCCAGTGGCGGAGCAGCTTCTCCTCCAGGTCGCGGTAGATGGCGGCCAGCTCGTCGGCGGATTTCGCGCGCAGGTCCACGCCCGCCAGCGGCGCCAGCGCGGCGTCCACACGCGCGTGGAAGGTGGGCACCTCGCGCCGGAGTCCGCGGTGCGCGGCGAACAGGCGCCAGGCCATCCTGACCGTGCGACCGCGGTCCTCCCATCGCCCAGCCACCTGCGGCACGGGCGGGGGATCAGACAGCTTTTCGCGGACGCCCATCATGCGCTCCATGAACTCGCGGTTCACGGTGTAGCCGGGCAGCAGCGCCAGGACGCGGTACCAGTTGAGCAGGTTGTAGTACACGCGCCCGCCGACGAGCCCCAGCATGTTGGCGAATACGTGGCGGCGCTCGTCCAGCAGCCGCTCGCTCACGCCCAGCAGGCGGCAGAACTGGAGATACACCTGCTCGTACACGCCCCGCGCAAAGCTGAACGTGAGCGGCGTCGTGACCCCGCTGTAGCTCTCGACGATGTTGCTGTTGTCCCAGATCCGCAGCTCGCCGTCGTGAGCGTCGCCGCCGTCCCCGTCGCGCCCCCACCGCTCGCTCAGGCTCGCACCTCCCCCAAAACTGCTGTGGGGGGTTGAGCTGCTTTCGGGTGATGGCGGAAGCGTGGTGATCGGCCTCGTCTGCAGGATGAACAGCCGCCGCTCCTCACCGGCGCTCGTTCCCTGCGCCGGACCGGCTCCCCCCCTCTCCCGCTCCGCGGGGGAGGGGGGGCTGGGGGGGGCGGGGGCCGCCAGCGCCCATTCCACGTCCTGCGGTGCGCCGAAGTGCGTCTCCAGGCGCCGCGCCGCCGCGGCGATCCGCCGCGCCTCGTCCTCGGTCAGCACGGGGCGATCGGCATCCCCCGGCGGCACGTCCACCCACGCGCTGCCGCCGTCCGGGCGCAGGCGCAGCGCGCGCGGCTTGGCGGCGATCTCCGCGCGCACCGCGCCCGGCACATCGCCGTCGAGCGCGACGCGGTAGGTGTCCGCGTCCAGCTCGCCGCTGACCAGCCCCTCGCCCAGGCCGTAGACCGCGCTGACGACGGTCGTGTCACGCGCGCCGCTCACGGGATCGGCGGAGAACGCGACGCCCGCCGCGCGCGCGTCCACCATCGCCTGGACGACGACGGCCATGCGCGGCGCGCCGGAGCCCTGCCGCGCGCGGTACGCGGCGGCGTGCTCGCTGAAGGCGGAGGCCCACACGCGGCGGATGGCATCCCACAGATCGTCGCCATCGCCCGCCGCGCGGACGCCCAGCACCGTCTCGAACTGCCCCGCGAACGACGCCTCCGCCCCGTCCTCGTCCACCGCGGACGAGCGCACCGCGAGGAGCCCATCGCGCAGCCCCGCATCGTCCAGCGCGGCCGTCACCTCCGCGCGGAAGCCGGCGGGCAGCTCCATCGCCAGCACGCGCCCGCGCGCATCGCCATCGCCCAGGAGCGGGGTGACGAGCTGGGCGAAGGCGTCCGCGGCGATGACGATGAACGGCGGCACGTCGGCGCCGGCGTCGCACAGCAGGGCCAGGTTGCGCGCCTTGCCGCCCGCCGCGTGGAGCGGCGGAACGCCGTCGCCGGGCAGGACCAGGTGAGCGGTGGGGACAGGCGGCATCAGCGGGCGATCAGCGGGCTGATGCCGAGCAGGAGGTAGCTGGCGAGCGTCCACAGCCCGCTCGCCAGCTCGATCTGCCTGGCGGATGCCGGAGCGGGGCGGCGCAGGAAGCGGAGCGCCGGGACCGCGGCCGCGGCGGCAAGCACACCCGCGAGCGGCAGCACGATCTCGTCCGCGCCCGCGTAGCCTGCGGCGAACGGTGCCACCACGGCGGCCACGAGCAGTGCCGCCAGCCACGCGGCGGGCGCCCTGCGCGTGCCCCAGGCCGACGTGTACGTGTCCACCCCGGGCCGCTCGTCCGCCGGCGCGCGCACCTTTCTCCCGATCTCCACCAGGATGCCGTTCAGGAACGCGACCACCAGGAAAAGCGGCAGCACCGGGGGTGCTTCGCCGCGGCGCGCCAGCCAGTCCAGCCCGGTGAGGTACGCGAAGAGCAGCGGCATCACCAGCATGTGGCTGAGCAGGTAGGGCAGGGGGCGCGCGCGCAGCCACTCCGGCACGAAGAACTCGCGCGCCATCAGCCCCGCCCACAGGACGGCCGGCACCAGCGCGTACAGCAGCCGCGGCGCGACCAGCGCGTTCACCACGAGGACCGCCATCCCCACGGCCGCGGCGACCGTCCGCAGCTCGCGGAGCGTCACGAGGCCGCGTGGCACCGGCAGCTCGGGACGCGCGCGCCGGTCCTGCTCCGCGTCCTTGTGCTCGTCCGCCACCCGCAGCACGAAGAAGAAGGCGAGCGCCGTCGCGGCCCCCACGACGAGGGTGAGCGCCGGGGGCAGCGCCGCGCCGCTCGCGCTGCTGGACCACGCCGCCGCGCAGAATGCCGCGACGCCGATCAGCGGCACGTACGCCGCCAGCGGAAACCGCTCCGCCAGGTACTGCCGGAAGCGCGCGGAGAAGGATGCCTGCTGATGTGACGCGGCCGAGCTCAGCAAATTTGTGGTGGGGGTGGAGTCAGGCATCGGAAGACGTGACGAGCGGCTTGAGGTGTGCTCGAACCCAGTCGGCGAGCTGAGTTTCGTCGACCTCACCCGCGGCGACGCCGAGCATGATCTCCACGATGTCGAACTCCGGCGCTTCAATGGTCCAGCCGTTCAGGTCCAGGAACACGGCCATCGACACGAACCCGACGCGCTTGTTACCATCCGAGTACCCGTGGCTGCGCGTCAGTCCGAACCCATAGGCAGCAGCGAGGTGGGCGATATCACGTTCTTCGGCGTACTCCCACTGGTTCCGAGCCCTGGCAAGTGCCGACTCGACGGCCCCCTCATCGCGAACGCCAAAGAGGCCGCCGAAACGGGTTAGTTGCTGATAATGGATCGCATCCACCCATGAGCGCTCTAGCCAGAGCGGCTCTTTCACTTCGCCAGTTCGCGCAGGGCGTTCTGGTACTTCTTGCTGATGCGAGCCTCGGCTTCCATGACCCGAGCAAACTCTGGGTTGTACGGCGTGAGGAGAATCCCGTGCTCCGTCTCCACGGCATAGCCGCGGTCACCAGCGCCGAGGTTGAGCCGGTCCGTCATGGCCTTCGGGAGTGTGGTGCCGAGCGAGCCGCCGTACTGGCGGA
>DASTLD010000402.1:0-3932 GCA_035715345.1 Longimicrobium sp. | reverse complement strand
TCGTACGGCGGCCTGTTCGCCTCCGGTCCCGCGGACAAGCTGCCGCTGGGTTCGTACCTGATCACGCTGGGCATCAGCATTGCGGCATACTGCTTCCTCGCCTGGATGAGATGGCGGGGGGAGGCCAATCAAGCGCGATGGACGTCACTGGGATGGCCGGAATGAGCACCGTGGCCGGGAGCGGCATGCACGTCATCGAAGGCGCCGCGGAGGCGCTCGGTGCCTACGGGACCGTCAGGCTCTCCACGGACCCGATCAGCCCGCGGGGCCCCGACCTCCTGTTCTCGCCCAGCACCGGCCCGCACGCAGGGTGCGTCTACCTGGTCGATTACAAGCCGACCTTCGTGCACCACTACCTTCCCAGCACCGAGATCGCCTCGTCGCGCTCGAAGATGGAGGGTCTGCACGATGTCTTTCCGGGCGCCAGCGTACACCTCGTCATCTCTACCAACGGCAACGTCGGCAATGCCGGGCAACGGCTCGCGGAGAGCGCGGACGTGACGGTGATCCCGGGGATCAGCACGGGCGCGCAACTGGCCCGCGTCGTCGCGGGGATCGCCGGCCTCGGCTTCTGATCCAGCGGCGGAGCTGAATCCCAGGGCCCTCCCCCAGCGGGGGAGGGCCCTGATCGTTTTCGCCGGCGACTTGCCCCACCCCGCCGTCCTCCCCAACTTCGCCGCTCCCGGAACCTGAAGGAGCGGCGCTTTGCAGGCACTGATCATCATCGGCCACGGCAGCCACCTGAACGCCGAGGCGAGCGCGCCCACCTACGCCCACGCGGACGCCATCCGCCGCGCGGGGCTGTTCGACGAGGTGCGGGAGTGCTTCTGGAAGGAGGAGCCCTCCATGCGCGAGGTGTTCGACCTGGTCGAGGCCGACGAGGTCTTCGTCGTGCCCCTCTTCATCTCAGGGGGCTACTTCACGGAGGAGGTAATCCCGCGCGAGCTGGGGCTGGACGGCCCGGCGCCCTCCACCACCCGCAAGCTGGGCCGCACCATCCACTACACCAGGCCGGTGGGCACCCACCCCTCCATGGCGCGTATGATCCTGCGCCGCGCGGAGGAGAGCGCCGGCCTGAGCGACGAGCAGGCGCGCGGCGCGGGGCTCATCATCATCGGCCACGGCACCGAGCGGAACTCCAACTCGGCGGAGGTCATCTACCGCGTCAGCCGCGAGGCGGACCAGGCGGGCGTGTTCGGCCGCGTGCGCACGGGGTTTCTGGACCAGGCGCCGGAGGTGGACGCGGTGCTGGAGGAGATGGAGGAGCGGACGGTGGTGCTGGTCCCCTTCTTCGTGGCGGAGGGGTGGCACACGCAGGAGACCATCCCCGACGACCTGGGCATCCACCGCCCCGCGGTGAGCCCGGTGACGGAGAAGGACGGGCGGACCATCTACTACGCCGCGCCGGTGGGCACCTTCCCTGAGATCGCCTCCATCGTCGTGGAGCGTGCGCGCGAGGCGGGGGCGCGGCTGCCGGAGCCGGCCGGTGTCTGACGCGCCGGGGGTGCGGGGCGCCCACGCGCCGCGCGGGATGGACCAGGCGCGGGCGGCGCTGGCCGCGTGGGTGGACCAGGCGGGCGACGCGGGCCGCGTCTTTCTCCAGGCGCGGCTGCTGCGCACGGCCGAGGGGCGATACGAGGTGCGCCACCGCCGCGACGTCCATCGCTCCGTGCAGTCGCTGGAGGTGGTGACCAGCGATCCGCTGCGCGCGCGCGAGCTGGCCCAGGTCACCAACAGCGGCGAGCACCGGCCGCTCAAGACGTCGCCCAACCTGCGGCAGGGGTGGGCGCTGGTGGGGCTGGACGCGCGCGGGCTGTGGACGGCGCTGGACTACCTGTACCCCGCCTGCGCGCTGCACTGGCACGCGGGGCGGCAGGGCACGCTGCGCGTCACGCACTGGCGCGAGACGGCGGGCCGGCAGAGCGGGATGTACGCCGCCGTGCGCCTGCTGCCGGACGACGTGGTGCGCAACACCGTGCGCGCCTGCTGCGCGGACGCCGTCTGCCTGCGCCGCGTGGCCTGGGAGATCGACGCCGACACGCCGCTGGCCCTGGCCCTCGAGCCGCCGCCGGAGAGCGACGCGCTGGTGCCGTGCCCGGAGGCCTGCTCAATGTTCGTCTCCCTGGCGCGCGAGGTGCTGGTGACCGAGCGCTCGCCGCGGCGGGAGCTGCCGGGGCTGGGCGCGCTGGCGGCGGAGGAGGTCGAGCAGGTGCGCGCGGTGGTGGCCGCCGCGGCCGCCGGCACGCTGGGCCAGGCGCGCGAGGGCGAGTTCACCGATCCCACCAACCCGCGGCGCATGCGCTACCTGGCCCTGCGCCTGGCGGACGAGAAGGCCCGCATCGGCGACCTGCCCGCGCCCGAGCTGCCCTGCGAAGGCTGTCCGCGGGCGGTGCCGTGCAGGGGCTGCCCGATGGCGGAGTAGGGAATAGGGGAATAGGGATCAGGGAATAGGGATTAGGGAATAGGTTACAGGGGACAGGTTACAGGTTACAGCCTGCGAGTGCCTCTCCTTTCGCACTTTCGCACTTTCGCACTTTCGCACTCACGCACTTCCATGCTGACGCTCACCCGCTTCGAGCTGCGCCCGGCGGACGGCGGACCGCCCGTGAGGGGGGACGTGCGCGTGCGCGAGGGGACGCGGCCGCGCACGGCGGTGGTCATCGCCCACGGCTTCAAGGGGTTCCGCACTGCCAACTTCTTTCCCAACGTGGCGCGGGCGCTGGCCGCGGCGGGACATGCGGCGGTCTCGTTCGACTTCTCGCACAATGGCGTGGGCGCGGACGGGGTGGACTTTTCCGCGCTGGAGCTGTTCGCGCGCAACACGCACACGCGGGAGATCGACGAGATCCGCCAGGTGGTGGACGCGCTCAGCACCGGCGCGCTGATGGGGCGGGCGCCGCGCTCCATCGGGCTGCTGGGCCACTCGCGCGGCGGCGGCGAGGCGGTGATCGCCACGGCGGAGGACCCGCGCATCGACGCGCTGGTGACGTGGAACGCCATCGCCGAGATCGGCGGGCGCTGGACGGAGGAGCAGATCGCGCGCTGGCGGGCGGGCGGGACGGTGGAGGTGGAGAACGCGCGCACCAGGCAGATGATGCCGCTGGGGCCGGAGTACTGGGCGGACGTGGAGGCCCATCGCGAGCGGCTGGACATCCTGGACGCGGCGGGGCGCGTGGCGGTGCCCTGGCTCATCGTCCACGGCGAGCAGGACGAGACGGTCAGCGTGGACGAGGGGCGCCGCCTGTTCGACGCGGCGGGCAGCACCACCGAGCTGCTGGTGGTGGAGGGCGGCACGCACACCTTCGGATCGAAGCACCCGTACCCCGGCGCCACGCCGGAGCTGCAGACCGCGGCGGACGCGACGCGCGACTGGTTCGCAGAGCACCTGCGGGCGTAGTTCGAACGGGCGTTCGGGAACGGGTGGACAAGCCCGCGGCGCCCGCTTATCATACCGCTCCCCGGGCGGAAGGCCGCGTTCCCGGCTGGAGCAACGACCCCTGCTGGAGTGGAGCAATGCCGTACGTGATCGCCGAGCCGTGCATCGGGACCAAGGACGCGAGCTGCGTCGAGGTGTGCCCGGTGGACTGCATCTACGAGGCGGACGAGATGTACTACATCAACCCCGACGAGTGCATCGACTGCGGCGCCTGCGAGCCGGAGTGCCCGGTGCAGGCCATCTTCCCGGACACCGACGTGCCGCCGGAGTGGACCAGCTACATCGAGAAGAACCGCGCCCTGTCCGAGGGCTGAGCCCTCACCCGGCTCGGGCCCTCACCCGGCTCGGGCCCTCACCCGCTCGCTCAGGCTCGCACCCTCCCCCACAAACTGCGTGGGAGAGGGTATAAACGTCGCACCAGCCTTCGGCGCGTTCCCGCGGGTTTTGCGCGGTTGAAGCCCCGTTCGGCGAGCTCCGCGAACCGAGACGGG
This sequence comes from Longimicrobium sp., assembly GCA_035715345.1. GTDB lineage: Bacteria > Gemmatimonadota > Gemmatimonadetes > Longimicrobiales > Longimicrobiaceae > Longimicrobium. The sequence goes on along the minus strand of DASTLD010000402.1, from coordinate 5 downwards.
GCTTA
>DASTLD010000401.1:0-2242 GCA_035715345.1 Longimicrobium sp. | reverse complement strand
CCCCACGTAGGGGTCCACGATCAGGATGGCCGCCGGCGGCGAGTTGACCACCGCCTGCCGCAGCCGGTCCCAGTTGGAAAGGAACGTGCAGTGGAACCCGCGTGTCCCGACGCGCCGCATGCAGTCCCGAAACGCACCATTCGAGTGCAGTACGAGCAGCGGACGGGGACGCGGGGGCATGAGCTGTCTGGAAATATTCGGAGAGGGAGCGCACGGGGATGGGTGCCCACACCGGGGATGGTGCACTTTCAAAGCACGCGGGCCGTCGCCTGCAAGCCGCCGTTCAACCTCCCATCCATCCCGGAGTCCCGATGAAACTCGCCCGGTTCGTCCTGTCCGCAGCCGCCCTCACCTTCCTGGCTGCCTGCGCAGGCTCGCCCACTTCCGCCGACATCCGCGCCAAGGGTCTTCCCCGCGCCGACGAGATCGTTGCCCCGCTGCCGACCGACGAGGTCGTGGACGCGGCCGAGGAGGGCGCCGGCCTGACCGACGACGCCAGCACCCCCTGCCGCGGCGAGACGGTGACCGTCACCCATGAGAACGGCACCACCACGACGGTCTGCCGCACCACGCAGCTCGGCTCCGGCGCCTGAGCCGGCCGCCGGTCTAGAATCGGGCCCCGGGCGCGAGCGCGCACGGGGCCCCGATTTGTTTGTGGCCGTGAGCCGGCCCCGCCGGCTCAGGCCGGGGCCAGCGACGTCAGGAACTGCTCCGCCAGCTTCTCCGCCGGGCTGCCCGCGGAGGTGGGGGCGGCGGCGCGCTTCTCCACCTGGCGGCCCTTGCGGACGCTCTCCAGGATCCACTCGGCGCGGAACGCGGCCTTGGAGCCGCCCGTCTCCTGCGCCACCTCCGCCGCGCGGGTGGCCAGCTGCTCCGCCCGGTCCCACTCCGCCAGGCTGGTGGCGCCCAGCGCCAGCTCGACCAGCGCGTCCGCCGCGTACGGCTTGGCGAAGGGCTCCTTCATCAGGCGCGTGCACTCCGCCCAGTAGCGGCGGAAGGTGTTGCGGTCGCCGTTGCCGCCGGCCGCGCGCGCGATGTTGGACTGCACCTTGAAGCGGGCGCCCGGGTCCACGAAGTGGGGCAGCACCGCCTCCAGCACCGGCTGGGCGCGCGCGAAGTACCCCTCGTTCATCCAGTAGTACGCCACGTCGTGCACCAGCGCCGGCATGGACGGGTGCCCGCTGCCGTAGGCGCGGAAGGCCTGCCGGGCGTACTCCTCCGCCTGGGCGGCGCGGCCCGTCTCCGTGGCGATCACGAACAGGTCGTGCAGCGCCATGCCCTGCACGTTGGCCAGGCCCTTGCGCCGGGCGGCGCGCAGCGCCTTGATGTGCATGCGATGGGCGGCGGGGAAGTTGCCCCGGCGCACCAGCATGTTGCCCAGCGCCATGTAGGCGCGCGAGTACGAGTCCCAGTCGCCGGTCTGGCGCGCCACCATGACGGTGTGGCGGAACCAGGTCTCCGCGCGGGCCAGCTCGCCGCGGCGGCGGGCCAGCTGCCCCACCGCCAGCGACAGCACCGCGTTGCGCGGCGAAGCGACGGCGGCGGCCCAGAACATCACGTTCCGGTACGCCTGCCACAGGAGCAGCCCTACCTCCCCGCCCACCTCGCGGAGCAGCTCCATCCCCTCCAGCGGCTCGGAGCCGCGGGTGAGCGGAGGAGGCGTGCGCCAGCGCCGCGGGAGGCGCTGGGCCGCGGATTTTGCCCGGGAGGTCTTCATCCCGTTATCTCCTTGCAGAATGTTGCGTCGGGGTTCGGTTGGTGGCCATCAATCTGTATACTATATGCACATCGGTGCGAAAACGCCATGTTTTCCGTGCATATATCTCCGACCGGCCGCTTAAAGCCACCGTGAGCGCCGCTCAGTCGGGCCGGGAGGCCCCGTGCTGCCGCCTTTCTGGCTGCTACGGAAGCGCGAGGCACACCTTTCTACACCATACTTGCAAATCCGGGTCCGCGCGTGCTCCACATAGACGGAGCAGAGGTACGATGCGTCACTCGATCCGCAGGACGATCTCCCCCTCCCCGGCGTCGACAGCGACCGTGCCGCCGTCCTCCAGGCGCCCGAACAGCAGCTCCTCCGCCAGCGGCCGGGCGATGCGCTCCTCGATGAGCCGCCCCAGCGGCCGGGCGCCGTTCAGCGGGTCCAGCCCGTGCTCCGCCAGCCAGGCGCGCCCCGCCGGCGCCAGCTCCAGCGTGACGCCGCGCGCCGCCAGCCGCGCGCGCAGCTCGCCGACCATGCGCT
>DASTLD010000400.1:0-3951 GCA_035715345.1 Longimicrobium sp. | reverse complement strand
GTGGTGTCTCTGCCCAGCTTGCCAAGCGAGCTGCTGCGCCGAGGGGATGACCTGCGCAAACGCCTGCTGGAGCGACCACGGAAGCGGATTGCACAACTAGCTGGAACCATTTGCGTTACAGCTATAAGTTAACGCCAATGGTGTCGGGGGGTGGGGCCGCCCGCGGTAGAACACCGCTCGTCGCGCAGACAAAAGCCCCTCCCCCGAAGTTGGGGGAGGGGTTTGGGGAGGGGGCCTCTGCCCTCTGGAGGCACTCACCGGTGTGTGCTACTTCCCCCGCTTGCTGCCTTTCTTCTTCTTCGCCGTCTTCGGCGCCCCGTCCTCTGCTTCTCCCGCTCCCATCCCCGCCTCCACCTCGTGCGGCCCGGCGTAGCCCTCCAGCGCTTCGCCGTACTCGGCGAAGAGGGGCGGCGGGCCGGGGACGGTGGTGCCCTCCACCATCGACTGGAGCATCAGCGCGTTCGTGACGGCCTTGCCGCGGTAGTGGTTGTTGGTCACCACGAACACGTCCTCCGTGGCCGGCTGCTCCGCGATCTCCCGGGTCCGCTCCGCCCACGGCCGCAGCTCGTCCGGAGGGTACAGGTAGTCGTAGCGCTCGTCGCGGCCGGCCTGCTCGCGGAACCAATCCTTGTAGTTGCGCCCGTGCACGCGCATGTATCCCACCGCGCTGGTGGCGTGCGCCGTGGGCTTGATGGAGTTGCTGAACTGCGGCTGGTCGATGTTCACGAACCCGATCCCCCGCTCCATCAGCGCGCTGAAGAAGCCCGGCACGTTCCACGACGCGTGCCGCACCTCCACCACCAGCGGGTAGTGGCTGAAGGTGCGCGTCACGTCGTCCAGCCACTCGCGGTTCTCGTCCGTGCGGCGGAAGGACCAGGGGAACTGCAGCAGCACCGCACCCAGCCGCCCGGACTCCAGCAGCGGGTCGAAGCCGGCGCGCACCTCGTCCACCTCCGCCTGCGTCCACGCCTGCCTGCGCTGGTGCGTGAAGCGCTGGTACAGCTTGGCCGTGAAGCGGAAGTCCGGGTTGTGCTCCACCCGCCGCACCCAGCTCTGCACCGTGCTGGGCCGCGCGGGTCCGTAGAAGGTGGAGTTGATCTCGATGGTGCCGAAGTACGCCGCCAGGTACGCCAGCGGGTCGAACCCCTTCGGCCTGGGCGCGGGATAGACGATTCCCTCCCAGTCCTTGTACTGGAACCCCGCCGGCCCGTAGCGAATCATCCCCCCGCGCCTCTCCATCCCTTCGCTGGCTCGGACGGCCCGCGCCTTTGCGACGCCATGCACGCGCAGGGAGCGCGCCACCGGCCCTGCCGTCAGGGGATGCGTGCGCCGGGCGTTGCGCGCGGTAGATTGGTGCCCCGTTCACCGCCCGGGCGCCGGAAGGACGCGCCCTAATCCCCCGGCCACTCCACCGCCATGCGCCTGCTCCTGACTCTATCGCTCGCCCTGCTCTCCGCCTGCGCCCCGATCGGCGGCGAGCCGGCATACTATCGGACGTTGGCGCGGCCCGCCGTCGTTGCCGCGGATCTCACGTTTTTCGCGAAGGCGGAGGAGCGGGGGATGGGCGAGGTCGTGCGGGACTACGCCTGGCGGGGCGTGTACGCGGTGCTGCCCGACCAGGAGCTGGTGACCGGGCCCGTCGGCCTGGCCAACGTGCTGGGGGCGCTGGAGATGGGCCGGCCGGGGACGCAGTGGGAGACGCTGCGCGTCGAGGTGTCGGCGGACGGAGAGATGGCATACACGTTCGGCCGGGGCAGCTACCGCCGCGCCGAGGGGGAGACGGGCTTCGCGCGCTACGCCGCCGTGTGGACGCGCCGGGGGCAGGAGTGGCGGATGGCGGCCGTCGCGTTCTCGGAGGCGGGCGGGCCCGGCTCTCCGCCGCCACCGGACTTGGCCGCGTCGCCGGAACCCGTACCCGGCCCGGGCGACGCCGCGGAGCAGGTGCTGCGCGCGGACGCGGACTTCGCCGCGCTGGCGAAGTCCGCGGGGGTGCAGCGCGCGTTCATGGACTACGCGGCGCCGGACGGCGTGCTGGCGGGCGGGCCCTGGTACGGCCGCGACGCCATCGGCCGCGTGTGGGAGGGGTCGCGGACGTCGATCGACTGGGCGCCCATCGTGGGCGGGGCGGCGGGCGGGCTGGGGTGGACCATCGGCAACGCCACGATCCGCGCGGAGGGGCCGCAGGGGACGCGCACCAGCTACTCGCACTACCTGACCGTCTGGCGGCGCGGGGCGGACGGCGCCTGGCGCTACGCGCTGGACCTGGGCGCGCCGCGGCCCGCGCCCGCCTCGCCCTGAATCAGTCCCACCAGCAGTACAGCACGCGCTCGCGGCGGACCTCGCGCTCCAGCGCGCGCAGGGTGCCGGTGCCCTGCGTGACCACGTCCGGGCAGAAGTCGTCCATCATGCGCGCCAGCAGCCGGGCGCGCGCGTCGTCCATCGCCCCCGTGAAGCGGCCCTCGAAGTAGTCGTGGCCGATGCCGGTGACGACGAACGGGTGGTCCGCCTCCAGCCTGCGCAGCCACGCAACGACGCTGTCCGGGCCGATGCCGTAGTTGGCGCCGTTGGTCTGCGCCAGCGCCATCACCTCGTACGCCGCGTCGCGCGGGTAGAGGGCGATGTACTCGGGGTGCTCGCCCAGGCGCACGGGGTGCTGGTTGCGGAAGAGCAGGAACCCGCGGGCGCGGAAGAGCGGCGCGGCGGCGTCCATCACCCGGTCCGGCAGCTTTTCCGACAGCCCGATCTCGAAGCCCTCCGCCGGCACCATCTCCATCGTCTCCAGGTCCTCGAACTCCAGCGGGTGGGCCCTGCCCCCGGTCAGCCGCTCCAGCGCCCGCACCGCCCCGGCGAAGTCCGCCGGCACCGCGAAGCCCGCGGGCAACCGCTCGGGCGCGCGTCCCCCGGGCGTGGACGGCGCCATCATGGCCTGGACCAGCCGCGACGCCTCGTCCGCCGCCGGCTCGGGCGCGGGCAGCTTGCCCGCGAGCGCGATGACCGCCGCGACGGCCATCGCCGAGGCGCCCTGCAGCACCAGCGGGTCCCGCTCGGGCCGCGCCGCGCGCGGCAGGGCGATGCCCAGCTCCCGCGCCAGCGCCCGCTCACGCCGCGCGTCCAGCCAGCGGTGCACCTGCCTGAGCGGGAAGATGAGCGACCAGGCGCCGATGAACGCGCCGCGCAGGGTGAACCCGAGCTGCTCGCCCAGGTCGCGCTGGCGTCTGCCGGCCACCTGCTGCTCCGCGTTGCGCCGCTCCATGCCGCGGATGGCCTCCTCGATGCCGTCCTGCACCAGCGACGCCACGGCCGCGTGGCCGTAGCGCAGCGCGCGCAGCCGGCGGTGCGCGTCCAGCAGCCGTGCCGGGTGGCCGCGCAGACTGGGGAAGTGCTCCACCGTCACGGTGGGCGGAACGTACTGCGCGGCGTCGCGCCCGTCCGTCGTGATCAGCCGCCGCCCGTCGGCGAGGGCGCTGGCCACGCGCACGTCGACCGTGGGCCGCGCCGGCCCTCCCGCGCGGAGCGGCCGGGCCTCCCACCCCTGCACGATGGCCAGCGTGCCGTCCCGGTCTTCCAGGTACGTGGCCAGCGCGCCGCCGCCGCCGTCCGGCCCCGCCCACACGAAGGAGCCCAGGGGGGTGCATCCCTCCCGCCGCAGCGCGTCCGCGGCGCGCTCCACCCCCTCCGCCAGGGGCGTGCTCCACCGGTGGCGCTCCGCGTCGTATGGCTCCACCGTGCCCTGCCGCGGCAGCCGCCCGGTGCGCCACACCATGAGCGGCGCCAGCCACCACTGCACCGTCAGGAAGCCGAGCATCAGCACCTGCCACACGGCCGGGTGCGTGATGCGGTCCAGGTACGCGAACGTGGCCAGCAGCCCGGCCAGCGGCAGCAGGGTGCGCGGCCAGCTCGCGCCCGTGCGGCGCGAGGTGTCGATCCAGGCGACGCTGTAGACCAGCAGGC
>DASTLD010000399.1:0-4099 GCA_035715345.1 Longimicrobium sp. | reverse complement strand
CAGGGTGGGCCCGCGGGCCGGATGCTACGCCCGCGCCGCCGCCCGCGCAATGCGCGCCCCGCGCGCGGAGCACGGTTCCCGCCGGGAAAGCCAGCGCCCGCGCGACGGAACGCTTGACCGGGCGTGATCCGCGCTTACATTCACGCCTTTCGCATTCCCACGCGCCCCACGCCCACCGGTATGCGCCAGCCCGCAGACCCCACGGCCACCCGCATGCCGTCGCGCGCGTACGCGTTCCCACAGGTCCCGACCGCGGCCCGCACGGCCGCACGAGCGCGCGCCGTCTCCGGCCGGCGCGCATGCTTCCCCACCACGCGGCGGACCGGGCGTCCGCCCACACCGGAGCTCTCATGAGCCTTTTCGCTCGGAAGTCCATCGACGAGCTGCAAGCGGATGCGTTCGCCGAAGGCGAGCACAGCTTCAAGCGGGCGCTCGGACCGTGGAACCTGGTCTCCCTGGGCATCGGCGCCATCATCAGCACCGGCATCTTCGTGCTCACGGGCACCGCCGCGGCGCAGCACGCCGGCCCCGCCATCGTGCTGGCCTTCGTGGTGGCGGGCATCGCCTGCGTGTTCGCGGGGCTGTGCTACGCGGAGTTCGCGGCCATGATCCCCATCGCGGGGTCGGCGTACACCTACGGCTACGCCACGCTGGGCGAGATCATCGCCTGGATCATCGGCTGGGACCTGATCCTGGAGTACCTGTTCGGCGCGGCCACGGTGGCCGCGGGGTGGTCGGGGTACGTGAACTCGGTGCTCAAGGACATCGGCGTCAACCTGCCGCCGTCGCTGACCAGCCCGCCGGGCCGGCTGGTGCAGGCGCCGGGGTCGGACACCTGGGTGCGCCGCACCAACGAGCTGACGGAGTCGCTGCAGCAGCAGGGCATCAGCATCGACAGCCTGCCGCAGGCCAGCGGCGGCTTCAACCTGATCGCCGCGCTGGGCATCTTCGTCGTCACCTGCCTGCTGGTGCTGGGCATCAAGGAGTCCGCCCGCTTCAACAACGTCGCGGTGGCCATCAAGCTGGCGGTGGTGGGCGCGTTCATCCTGGCCGGCGGCTGGTACGTCATCACCCACTGGGGCCAGGCGGTGGACAACTGGACGCCGTTCATCCCCGAGAACAAGGGGCCGCGCACCTACGGGTTCGACGGCATCATCGCCGCGGGCGGCGTCATCTTCTTCGCCTACATCGGCTTCGACGCGGTCTCCACGACGGCGCAGGAGGCCAAGAACCCGCAGCGCGACATGCCCATCGGCATCCTGGGCTCGCTGCTGATCTGCACGGTGCTGTACATCCTGGTGTCGGGCATCATGACCGGCATCGTGGAGTACCCGCGCCTGAACGTGGGCGAGCCGATCGCGGTGGCCATCGAGGCCACGGGGTACAACGCGCTGGCGGGGCTCATCAAGGTGGGCGCCATCGCGGGCCTGACCTCGGTGATGCTGGTGATGCTCATGAGCCAGCCGCGCATCTTCTACGCGATGTCGCGCGACGGGCTGCTGCCGCCGGTGTTCAGCCGCCTGCACCCCCGCTTCCGCACACCGCACATCAGCAGCGCCATGACGGGCCTGGCCTGCGCGCTGCTGGCCGGCTTCTACGACGTGTCCGAGCTGGGCCACCTGGTGTCCATCGGCACGCTGCTGGCCTTCGTGATCGTGTGCGGCGGCGTTTGGTACCTGCGCGTCAAGGAGCCCAACCGCCCGCGGCCGTTCCGCACGCCGTGGGTGCCCGCCGTGCCGCTGCTGGGCATGCTGGTGTGCTTCTTCCTGATGACGCGCCTGCCGGCCGAGGCCTGGACGCGGCTGGTGATCTGGCTGGTGATCGGCATGGCGATCTACTTCCTGTACGGCCGCCGGCACAGCGTGGTGCAGCGCACGCACCACCAGGTGCACGAGACGGAGCCCCCGCGTCCCACCTACACGGACGACAAGGGCGCCTGATCGCCGCCGATCACGCTCCGAAGCCCCTCCCGGCCCCGTGCCGGGAGGGGCTTCGGCCTTTCCGCGCCCGCGTCCCGTTTTCCGCCGCTCCGCCGGGGTGCACGGTGTAAACGCTGGCCCGGCGCAGTGTAAGAAGATCGTTGGATTCTGCTACGGAGGCGGTTATCTTTCCGTTGCCCACACGAGAGACTTCGACCTCAGCTCACGCCGCGCATGTCCCCGCAGCAGACCATCCTGGTGGTGGACGACGACGCCGACCAGCATCACCTGTGCGGGCTGCTGCTGGAGCACGCGGGATACCGGGTGCTGCACGCCGATGACGGGGTGGAGGGCGTGGCGCTGGCCGCGGCGGAGCAGCCGGACCTGGTGATGATGGACATCCGCATGCGGCGCATGGACGGCGTGAGCGCCCGGCGCGCGCTGGCGGCGGACCCGCTGACGGCGGACATCCCGGTGGTGGCGCTGACGGCGGACCTGATGCAGTGGCCGGCGGCGCGGCTGCTGGAGGAGGGCTTCGCGGCGCACCTGGCCAAGCCGTGCGACCTGCGGGTGCTGCTGCGGGTGGTGCAGGGCGTGCTGGCCGAAGCGCAGGACGCCGCGGCCGTCGGCATCTGAACTGCTTTCCTCACGCGGAGCCGCGGAGACGCAGAGGACCGCAGAGAAAAGACAGGAGAAAAAAAACCGAGGAGGACACCGGCCGCACGCCGCTGTCCTCCTCTTCGATTTCTGTACTTTCTCCTTCTTTTCTCTTCTTTTCTCTGCGTCCTCTGCGTCTCTGCGTGAGGCTTTTCAGGGCCCGCCGCTTTTCAGGGCCCGCCGCGGATCTCCGCACCGCCTAGACGGAGCCCGCGCACGGGCAGGCCCTCGGGGAGCATGCGGTCGATCAGGCCCACGTCCACCGGCTCCGCCTCCAGGTCCACGTCCACGAAGCGCAGCGTGTCGCCCGCGATCATCCCGAAGCTGCCGGTGATGAGCGTGCCCGGCGCCCGCAGCCGCGCGTCGCGCGCCAGGAACAGCGTGCCCTCCGGCCGCGTCTCGATGCGCAGCGACAGCGCCCCCGCGGCATTCGCCGGAAAGCGCGGGTAGAGCCACTGCAGGTCGCGGAACGCCACCGAGTCGCTGCGGAAGGCGATGTCGTACATCTGCCCCTCCGCCTTGTCGAACCACTCCGGGAAGCTGTCCGTGCGCATCACCCCCGACGCGGAGATCAGCGACGAGGGGAAGCGCAGCACCGGCATGTCGAACTCCAGGTGCGCGCGCGTCAGCGACACGTCCCCGCGCAGGTGCACCAGGCGCGCGGGGCGGCGGAACACCTGCATGCTGGCGCCCAGCGTGTCGATGTGCAGCCGCGTCCCGGTCTTCGAGCCCGGGGCGAAGCGGATGTCGCGCATGCGGCCGTTCATCGCGCGGAAGCTCATGGTCCGCACGTAGCCGCTGGGCACGCGGCGGACCACGATCGTCCCCGTGTCCGACAGCGCCAGCGCCAGCTCGCGCCGCTGCTCCGCGCGGGAGAGCGTGGTGTCCGGCTGCCAGGCCAGCTCCACCTGCACGAAGCCGTTGCGGATGTTGACGGTGTCCAGCAGCGTGGCCCGCTCCACCCTGGCGCCGCCCGTGCGCGGCGTCTTCTTCGCGAAGATGCGCTGGTAGTTGTACAGGCTGTCTCCCGGCAGCTTGGAGACGTAGATCTCCGGGTCGAACAGCGTCAGGCGGGTGATGCGGATGCGCGGCGAGATCAGCGTCACCACGTCGTAGTCCAGGAACGCGCTGTCCGCCACGATGAACGGGCGCTTCTGCTCGTCCTCCAGCCGCACGCCGTACAGCCGCGCCCCCTCGAACAGGTTGCCGTCGATGCGGGCGACCTTCAGCTCGCCCTGGATGTCGCGGCCCAGCGCCTCCAGCGTGCGCTCCAGCACGAACTCGTGCCCCGCCTCCGTGCGCGCGATGACGTTGGCCAGCAGCACCAGCAGCGCCAGGCCCAGCAGGATGCCCCCGCCGCCCCAGGTGGCCAGCCGCACCCACCGCGCGCGCCGCGCCACGCTAGACCTCCCCCGCCGTCTCGACCGCCGCCGCCATGGACTTCTCCCGCTTCTCCTGGCGGTCGTCGGTGAAGATGGCCTCCACCGCCGCGCGCCCCTCCGCGTCCAGCGGCGGCCGCCCGC
>DASTLD010000398.1:0-3834 GCA_035715345.1 Longimicrobium sp. | reverse complement strand
GGACCACGGCGCACAGGCCGTCGTGGAACAGCTCGCCCGCCAGCTCCGCCGCGGCCCGGTTGGACAGGTGCCCGTGGCTGCCCCCGATGCGCGCCTTGACCGACCACGGGTAGATGCTCTCCCGCAGCAGGATGGGGTCGTGGTTGGCCTCCAGCATCAGCAGGTCGCAGCCGGCCAGCGCGTGCCGCACGTTGGACGTGGCGCGGCCCAGGTCCGTCGCGATGCCCAGCTTCTCGCCCGTCGCCCGTTCCGTGACCGTCACCGCGACGGGGTCGATCGCGTCGTGCACGGTCAGGAACGGCGTCACCACCACGCCGCCGATCTCCACGTCCTCGTCGCTGCGGTAGGTGCGCACGTCCTCCGTGCCGTCCAGCAGCCCGCGGCAGGCGCCCAGCGTCGGCTCCGTCAGGTAGAGCGGCAGGTTCCAGCGCCGCGCGGCCACGCCCATCCCCCGCGTGTGGTCGCTGTGGTCGTGCGTCACCACCAGCGCCGTGAGCGAGGTGGGGTCGACGTCGGCGCAGGCCAGGCGGCGCTCCAGGTCGCGGCCGCTGAAGCCGGCGTCCACCAGCACGCGGGTGTCGCCGGATTCCACCAGCACCGCGTTGCCGCGGCTGCCGCTGCCCAGGATGGTGACCTTCAAGGAAGTGCGTTAGTGCGGGAGTGCGTTAGTGCGGAACTGCGAAAGTACGAAGTACGAGGTACGGAGTACGAAGTATAACGGATGTCGGGCGTTAGGATCAGTCGCCGGTGCCGCCGCGGGAGAGGGTCCAGGCGGCCTGGAGCTGCGCGCGGGCGGCGTCGGTCAGCGTTACGCTGCGGCGCGCCATGGCGCGCTCGGCGACCTCCAGGAACTTGTCCGCCCGGTACGCCGTCAGCTCCTCGCCCGTTCCCCAGCTGAACGGGGGCACGTACTTGGGCGGCATCTCCGCGCCGTACAGGTTGCTGCCGGCGCCGATGACCGTGCCCGTGTTCAGCAGCAGGCCGATGCCCGTCTTGACGTGGTCGCCCAGGAAGCAGCCCAGCTTGATGGCGCCCGTGTCGCGCTCGCCCTCGGGCGTCCACAGGCGTACGCTGCCGTAGTTGTTCTTGAGGTCGCTGTTCGTGGTCATGGCCCCCAGGTTGACCCAGGCGCCGAGGTAGGCGTGGCCGATGTGCCCGTCGTGCGCCTTGTTGACCCAGCTCAGGCACACGCTTTCCGCGAACTCGCCGCGGATGCGGCACACCTCGCCGATGCTGCACGACTCCAGCGCGCCGCCCAGCACCAGGCTGTTCCGCCCGACGTAGGCCGGACCCGCCAGCCGCGTGAACGCGCGCACCTGCACGCCGTCGTCCAGCCAGATGGGCCCCGCGCTGGTGTCCAGCACCACGCCCGGCTCCACGCGCACCCCGCTGCCCAGCACCAGCACGCCGTCGCCCTGGTGATGCACCCCCGCCGGGAGATCGGGCGCGGCGGGGGCGGGATGCAGCGCGTGGACGTCGGCCGTGATCTGCTCGAAGCACCCGGTCATCAGCTCCCACACGGGGCCGATCATCCGCCCCTCCAGCTCCACCGCGCCGGTGCGGTCCACGACCGTCGGCGGGGACTCGAAGAAGCTCGCGGGCGGCGCCGGCGTCCCCGCGGGCGCGAACCAGCCGCACACCTCGCCGCCCACCACCAGCGGACCCGCCCCGCCGCGGCGCGCGCGCCAGACGTCGCCGCCGCCCCACGCCGGCACCGCGCGCGCGGACAGGAACAGGCGGTCGCCGTCGCGCGGCGCATCGCCGTACCCCAGCACCGGCGGCGCATCGCCCTCCGTGAAGCCCTGGAGGTGCGCCGCGCCCAGGTGGGCCACGCAGCGCGCGCCGAACAGCCGCTCCGCGCGGGCGCGCATCGTCATCGCCCCGAAGCGCAGCTCGCCGCCCGGCCGCGTGAGCGCGAACGGCTCCCACCCGCGCGAGACGTCGTCGTCGAAGAGGATGAGCGAGATCAAGGAAGTGCGTGAGTGCGTGAGTGCGGAAGTGCGTGAGTGGAACTGCGTTGGTGCGATGCACAGCCGGGCACGCGGATGCCGGCGTGCGTACTCCCGCACTCACGCACCAACGCACTCACGCACCGTCAGTCCAGGCTTTTCAGCGATTCCGGCAGCCGCTCCAGCAGCTTCTTCATGTCCGGCGCGCGGTCGCGGTGGGCCACGAAGGTCACGCCGCCCGTCCGCACCACCACCAGGTCCTCCACGCCGAAGGCGACCACCGGGCCCTCGTCCGCGTAGACCACGGAGCCGCGGCAGTCCACCGCGTGCGCGTCGCCGAGCAGCACGTTGCCGCCCGCGTCGGCGGTGCGAGTGCGGGCCACGGCGTCCCACGCGCCCACGTCGTCCCACGCGAAGGTGGCGCGCACGACGCCGACACGGTCCGAGCGCTCCAGCAGCGCCTCGTCGATGGAGATGGTGGGCGCGCGGCGGAAGAACTCGTCCGAATCACCCGCACGCAGCAGGGGGATCAGCTCGGCGAACTCCGGCGCGTGCCGCTGCAGGCCGTCCAGCAGGTCCGCCACGCGCCACACGAACAGGCCCGTATTCCACAGGAAGACGCCGGACGCCACGTAGCGCTCCGCCGTCTCGCGGTCCGGCTTCTCCACGAACTCCTCGACCGCGTTCCCGGGCTCGGGGTGCGGGTCGCCGGGCAGCGCGTCCAGCGGCGCGCCCAGGCGGATGTAGCCGTATCCCGTCTCCGGCCGCGTGGGCGGGGCGCCGATGGTGAACAGGCGCCGGTGCCCGGCCGCCAGCGCCGCCGCCCGCGCGATCAATGCGCGGAAGGCCTCGGGGGGATGGATGACGTGGTCCGCGTGCAGCGAGACCATCACCGCGTCGGGATCCCGGCGCTCGATCTCCGCGGCGGCCCAGGCCAGCACCGGCGCGGTGCCGGCGGCGCGCGGCTCCAGCAGCAGGTTCTCCGGCCCCAGCTCCGGCAGCACGCCCAGGATGGCGTCCGCCAGGTGCGCGCCCGTCAGGATGCGCAGCCGCTCCGCCGGGATCAGCGGGGTGATGCGGTCCACGGTGTCGCGGATGAGCGGCTGGTCCGACGCCAGCGGCAGGAGCTGCTTGGGGCGGCGCGGGGTGCTGACCGGCCAGAAGCGCGAGCCGATGCCGCCGGCCAGGATGGTGGTCCACAGGGGGGGGCTCGCGGCCGCGGACCCGCCGGCCGCGGGATCGCTCACGGCGCGTCCTCCGCGGGGCCGGCGGGCGCGGCGGCCCCGAAGAGCTGGTCCACGCGCTCCATCAGCTTCTTGGGGCTGAACGGCTTGGTGAAGAAGTCCGTGGCGCCCAGCTCGATGGCCTGGCGGCGGTCCGCGTCCTGGCCCTTGGCGGTCAGGATGATGATGGGCGTCTCGCGGCGGTGCTCCAGGGCGCGCGCCTCCGCCAGCACCTCCAGTCCGCTGGCGTGCGGCATCATGATGTCCAGCAGCACCACGTCGATCGGCCGCTGCCCCTTCAGCTCGTCCAGCGCGGCGCGGCCGTCGGAGACCAGCGTCACCTCGTACGGGCCCTGCTCCAGCTTCATCTGGATGATGCGGCCGATGTGGGGCTCGTCGTCGGCCACCAGCACGTGGCGCGGGGCGGAGGCGGTGCCGGCGTCGCTCATCGGCGGGTCAGACGGCGGCGGCCAGCTCGTCGCGGCGCGTGGACAGGTCGCGCAGCAGCGGCGCGAAGCCCACCCCGTCCGCCACCAGCACGGCCAGCAGCACGTCTTCCGAGAGCACGGACACCAGCGCCACGCCGCGCTCCAGCTTGACCACGACGGTGGTGGCCTCGCCCATGCCCGCCGCGCGGCCCAGCTCGATGCCGGAGGCCGCCA
>DASTLD010000397.1:0-6793 GCA_035715345.1 Longimicrobium sp. | reverse complement strand
GAGGTATGCGATCACTTCGTCCGCCGAGTGGAACGTCCGGCTCCGTCCTTCTCTGAGGTCGGCTTCCGCCTTCGCGATCCGCGCCTGCATCTCCGGATGATCGAACCAGTGGTAATCCGCACCTTCGCGCCGCTTCCAGGGAATCACCCGCCGCATTACTCCTGCCATCGGGCCTCTGGACTTTGCGCTGCTCATCCGTTCTCCGTTGCTGGACGATAGGGGGCTCAACTCTATTCCGGGTGAGGCGAATACTCAATCCAGTTGAGCCGCCCCTGCTTGGTTCTCCCGTAGTTCCCTGCGTTCTCCGCGGCTCTGCGTGAGTCGCGCAGTTGCGATGCCGACCGCCACCCGGCGCTCGAAACGCTTGCGGCGCCGCGACAGGAGGGCACATTGTCTGACGCAATCCCCGCCGACATCCCCTGACGTAGCTCTCCCTGAGATGAAGCTGAGCGTCGTCGTTCCTACGCGAAACCGGCCGGAGAGCCTGCACCGCCTGCTGGACACGCTGGCGCGGCAGGAACTGCTGCCGGACGAGGTCATCGTCGTGGACGCGAGCGACGCGGTGGAGGCCCAGGGCGAGCTGGCCCGCCGGTATCCGGGGCTCAACCTCCGCCACCTGCCGTCCGAGCCGTCCGTCTGCGTGCAGCGGAACATTGGCGTCCGCGCGGCGCGCGGCGAGTACGTGTTCCTGTGCGATGACGACATGGAGGTGCCGGAGGACTACGTCTCCCGGCTCGTGACGCACCTCGACGCACATCCGGACGTGGCGGCGGCTTCGGGGATCGTGGTGGACCGCAGCCCCGCGGGAGAGGGCCGGACCGAGTTCCCCGTGCCCTCCCTGGGCGACCTGTGCTTCCGGTTCCTCTTCCAGTTGCCGATCTGGGGGGGCGTGGACGGGATCAGGACCGGGATCGCCGGAAAGCTGCCGTACGCCCTGCTCAAGCGGTACTACACCAGGCGCGACAACGGCCTTTCCGCCGCCGGGTGGCCCGTCATCACGAGCTTCGGGGGGTCGTCGTTCCGCACCCGCGTCTGGAGCCTGGGGGCGAGCATCATCCGCAGAGACGCGCTCGGGCAGAATCCCTACGACGAAGTCCTCGACCAGCACGGGATCGGGGACAACTACGACGCGAGCCTCAAGCTGCCGGGCCATCGCCCCATCGCCGTGCTGGCGGAAGCCCGCGTCTACCATCACAAGGCGGCCGAGAACCGCCTGGCCTCGTCGCAGGCGTACTTCCGGCGCACGCTGGCGCTGCACTACTTCCTGGTAAAGCACCCGTCGTTCTCGCGCTGGAACCGGCTCCTGTTCGTCTGGTCGCTGGTCGGCAAGCAGCTCGAGGCGTGGCGCGCGCGCGACCCGGACAAGGGACGGGCGACGCGGCGCATCCTGCGTCTCGTGCTGACGGGGCGGAACCCGTACGTCCTGGCCCATCGCAGCGGCGGCGGGCGCACGGTGGCACCGACGCTCTCCGCGGCGGACTGAATCGCGGTCCGCCATGCACGTCGTCTACCTGAACTACGTCTACGACCCCGACCTTCCCGACGCCCACGCGCTCCTCGACCGTTTCTACACGACAACGCACTTCTGCGCCGCCGTCCGAGCGGCCGGGGTCGATCAGGTCAGCGTCGTGCAGCGGTTCGCGGCGGGCGGAGAGATCGAGCGGGACGGTGTCACGTACCACTTCGTCCCCGATGAATTCGGGCACCGGCTGGACGAGGGGCAGGTGCCCGGGAAGGTCCACGCCCTGGCCGTGGACCTTTGCCCCGACGTGGTCCATCACAACGGGATCGTCGGGCCGCTGGCGCACCTATCTCCCCGGCTGCCCCGCACGACGGCGCTCCTGTGGCAGCATCACGGCGGCGACCCGCGACGGGTGCCGGGGCCGTACGAGCGCGAGGGGTTCGGCGTTCTCGACGGCCTTATCTTTACCACCGCGCAGCAGGCGGAGCCGTGGCGCGCGGCCGGGGTGATCGCGCCGGAGCAGGAAATCTACGAGCTGATGGAGGGCTCGACGTGGTTCCGCCCCCTGCCGCGCGAGGAGAGCCGCCGCCGCTCGGGACTCCTCGCCGGCAGCCCCGCGTTCCTGTGGGTGGGCCGGCTCAACGGGAACAAGGACCCGCTCACCGTCTTGCGGGGGTTCGCGCGGGTCGCCCGTGAGCTGCCGGAGGCAATGCTGTACATGGTGTACGGGACGGAGGAGCTCCTTCCCGACGTCACCGAGCTGCGCCGCCGTCTGGATCTCACGGAGCGCGTCCACCTGCTGGGCCGGCGGCCGCACGAGGCATTGCCCGCGCTCTACAGCGCCGCCGACTGCTTCGTCCTGGGCAGCCACCACGAGGGGAGCGGCTACGCGCTGCTGGAAGCCCTGGCCTGCGGCCTGACGCCGGTGGTGACCGACATCCCGTCCTTCCGCCGCATCACGGCGGATGGCCGACTGGGGCGATTGTGGCGGCCGGGCAGCCCGGAAGCCTTCGCCGATGCGGCGCTTGCCGCCGCGCACCAGCCGCCGGACCGCGAGAACGTCCGCCGCTTCTTCGAGGACCACTGGAGCTTCGAGGTGATCGGCCGGGAAGCCGCCGCCCTCTATCGCGCGGCGCACGAACGGAAGCGCGCCGCGGCTGCGCATCGTACTCCCGCGGTTCTCCCGTAGTTCTCCGCGTCCTCCGCGGCTCCGCGTGAGTCCTGCAGTTACGCAGCCTGGCGATGTGAAAGAGGGGCCGCCCCGGTGTGGAGCGGCCCCTCTCGCGTTCCGGATCACCCCGCCCGGATCAGGGGTTGAGCCAGTAGTTGATCTTGAGCACGAACACGTTGTCCGGCTTGTTGCGGAACAGCTCGGCGCGCTCGTCGCTCAGGTTGAAGTCCGCCCCCTCCGACACGCCCTCGCGCGTCTGCTGCCACGCGAAGTAGACCGTGGAGCCCGGCCGCCACTCCCAGCGCAGCAGCGCGTTGCCGCGGAGGCTGCGCACGGTGAAGTCCGTGGGCGCCGCCTCGTCCGACGGGTCGAACACGAAGCTCCTGGACGCCGTCAGCGTGTGCGTGCGCCCGAAGTCGATGGCGGTCACGAACGGCTGCAGGAACAGCTCGAAGGTCAGGTCCGGGTTGAACGTGTAGTTGAAGCGCGTGTTCAGCGTGACCGTGGTCTGGTCCAGGTCCGCGAAGAAGAAGCGGTAGCCCTCCGTGGCCGTGGCCGTCGGGTCCGGCGAGGCGCCCAGGTACTGCGTGGGGGTCACGAAGCGGCTGAACGAGGGGCCCATCGACAGGTTCCAGCGCGGCGACGCCTTGAGCTGCAGCCCCAGGCCGGCGTTGGCGCTCCACCCGGTGCCCTCGTCCTCCTGGTAGTAGGTGTTGAACTCGCCCACGATGGGCTTGCGGCGGTCGGACGCCACGTACAGGCCCATGCGGTTGTGCGCCGGGCGCCGCATCAGCACGCCGCCGCGCGTGGTGCGGTCGTCCGTGGCCTCGGAGTTCCGGCCCAGGTTGACGTTGAAGGCCCAGTAGTTGTGCGTCTGCGCAAAGGCGCCGAAGCCCACGTTCTGCTGCACCATGTAGCCGCCGTAGCTGTGCTCCAGGATCTCCTCGGCACTGGCCTCCCAGTAGCGGAAGACGGGGCCCGGCTTGTTCTCCACGTAGGTGAGGTTCGCGTTCACGTCCGCGCGGTCGCCGCGGCGCTGGTAGCCCAGGTCGTTGATCTCGAAGCCGGGGCTGATGGTGCCCGCGCTCACGCCGCCCCGCCAGTTGCCCGCCTGCTTGCGCACGGCCACCTGCGCTGAGAAGCCGGTCAGCGAGGTGGCGTCCGCGTCCAGCTCCAGGTGGTCCGCGTCCAGGCGGTTGAAGTAGCGGTGCGAGCGCACCTGCGTCAGGGTGATGGCCTCCTTGCTGCCGCGCACGTGGCTGCCCACCGCGTAGCCCGTCAGCGCCCAGCGGCGCGCCGCGAACTCCTGGCGGAAGTCGACGCCGGCCGTGTAGCCCGCGGAGTGCAGCGTGGCCTCCAGCGCCTCGCTCTCCAGGTCGCGGTTGACCGCGGTGAAGATGCCGCCGATGCGCCGCTGCCCGCCGTCGCTGTCGCGGCGCAGGCGGCCCACGAAGTAGTTGGTCAGCGGCTCCACCACCATCTCGTCGCTGGTGCCGTCGTCCAGGCGAAAGCGGGCCTGCTCGCGGCGCGTCAGCGCCTCCATGACCCCGATGGACCAGCCGCCGCGCGTCTTGCCGGACAGCTTGGCCGCGGTCAGGATGCGCGAGTCGGACGGCACGTCCGCCAGCTCCGTCTCCGGGGCCAGGCCGCTGGCGCGCCCGCCGATGCGCCGCGTGTAGAACAGCTCGCCGCCGGTGGGCAGGTATCCCCCCGCGAAGCTGAAGATCTCCGCGCCCTCCACGAAGAAGGGGCGCTTCTCCGCGAACTGCGTCTCGAACGCCGTCAGGTTCACGTCCGCCGGGTCCTGCTCCACCTGCCCGAAGTCCGGGTTGATGGTGGCGTCCAGCGTCAGGTCGCTGGTGATGCGGTACTTGACGTCCGCGCCCACGCTGGGCCCCAGGTCGCCCTCCTCGCGGAAGGGGTTGAGGCCCGGGTCGGTGTAGTCCGCGCGCAGCACGGTGTAGGGCAGCACCTCCAGCCGCCGGCCGGTGCGGATGTCGCGCAGCCCGGTCAGGTGCCCGAAGCGCGCGATGCCGCCGCGCTGCTGCTTGGGCGTGAAGCTGAACACCGCGTACTCGTTGCGGCGCCCGATGATGCGCTCGATCTGCACGCCCCAGGTCTGCTCCGAGGCGGGGTTGAAGCGGAGCTGGCTGAAGGGGATGCGGTACTCCGCGCTCCAGCCGGCGCTGTCGATGGCGGCCGCGCCGGCCCACACCGCGTCCCACGACATGTCGTCGCCGTTGTCCGTCTTGAGCGCGTCGCGGCGCACGCCGGAGGGGTTGATGTCGAAGCTGTAGGCCGTCTGGTGGTCGTGGTAGCTGTCCAGCACCACGCCCACCCAGTCGCTGTCGCTCAGGTCCATGTCGCGGCGGCCCAGGCGCGTGCTGACCGGGCTGCGGTCGCCGAAGCGGACGCCGACGTAGATGGCCTCGTCGTCGAACAGGATGCGCGCCTCGGTGGCCTCGCTCACCGGCTGGCCCTCCTGGGGGTCCACCTGCGTGAACGAGGTGACGGGCGTGGCGGCGGCCCAGGCGGCGTCGTCCAGGCGGCCGTCCAGGCGGATGGCGGACGCGGCGCGCACGGCCACGGCCACGGGCGCCGTCGTATCGCCGGCGGCGTGCGCCTGCGCGGCGGCCGGGCCGGCCAGCGCGGACAGGGCAAGGGCCAGCAGGATGCTTCGTTGGCTCATGGAAGGGAGACGGGGTCTCAGGGGAGGGGACGCGTACCGCTGTCCACGCCGGGCACTACGGGAGAAGGAATTAGCGGTGAGATGCCGATTTGCGCCAGACGGTTGGGATGAG
The DNA here is from genome assembly GCA_035715345.1 of Longimicrobium sp. Taxonomy (GTDB): domain Bacteria; phylum Gemmatimonadota; class Gemmatimonadetes; order Longimicrobiales; family Longimicrobiaceae; genus Longimicrobium. The sequence continues at coordinate 1,359 of DASTLD010000397.1, read as the reverse complement.
CTGCAACGACGGGGGGACGAACCGCGCGGTCCGTCCCCCGTTCCTTCGCGTGCCCCGGAGCGTCAGGGCGCGGGTGAGATGACCGCGCAGGCGATGCGGGCGCCGGAGTTGCCGGACGGGTCGGTGCGGTAGTCGTCGGCGCCGGCGTGGACGACCAGCGCGGTGCCGTCCGCCTTGCGCAGCGAGCTGGCGCCCGTGCCGGTGAGCGTGAGGCCGTGCGCGGTGCCGTTCAGCGTGCCGCGGCCGTCGGCGCCCACCGTCAGGTTGGGCAGGTCTCCCGCGTGGTGGCCGGCGGGGTTCTCGAAGCCGTGCTGCTTGCCGGCGGGGTTGAAGTGCGGTCCCGCGGTGGTGAAGTCCGGCGCGTCGCAGCGGCCCACCGCATGGACGTGCACGCCGTGCACGCCCGCCGGCAGCCCGGTGGCCTGCAGCACCACCTGCACGCCCTCCGTGGCCGGCAGCAGCGTCGCCGTGCCGATGGTCACGCCCTGCGCGTTGCGCAGCGTCACCGTGTGCCCGCCCACCGCCTGCGCCACCGGCGCGCACCCGGCCATCGCCAGCACGGCCGCGGCGGCCAGCATCTCCCTCGTCCTCATCCGTCGTCCTTCCTCCGTGGTCCACGAATCGTAGCGGTCCCCCCGCCGGATGGGCAGGGGCCGGCCGCAAGGATCGTGCGGCGCCCGTGTACAGGCGTCAGAATCACCCCAACTGAAACCATCTACTAAAAAGATAGTTGACAGCCGCGGGGTGGGATCATTATCATCTACTAGAACCCTAGTAGGAGCCAATGATGGAGATCAGCTTCACGGACCGGGAGATGGACGTGATGAACGTGCTGTGGGACGCGGGCGGCGGCACGGTCGCGGAGGTGCGCGAGCGGCTGGCGGACGACCTGGCCTACACCACGGTGCTCACCGTCCTCCGCACGCTGGAGGAGAAGGGCTTCGTGGGCCACACGGAGAAGGGCAAGGCGTACCGCTACCACCCGCTGGTGGAGCGGAAGGCGGCGGGCACCAGCGTGCTGCGCCGGCTGACGCGCAAGCTCTTCAAGGACTCGCCGGAGCTGCTGCTGACGCACCTGGTGAGCGACCGCGCCCTCTCCGACGACGAGCTGCGCCGCATGCACGCGCTGCTGGAGGAGCGGCTGGGAAAGGGGGACGCGTGATGGGCGCCTGGATGCTCTACGCCGCCGCCGCGGGCGCGCTGGCCGCCGTCGCCGCCGCGGCGCTCGAGCGGGTGATGCGGATGTACCGACGGCCCACGCGCTGGGTGTGGGCCGCCGCCCTCGCCGCCACGCTCTCCCTGGCCGCGGCGACGGCAGTCGGACGCGAGCCCATTCCTGCGACCGCTCCGGCGGCCGCG
>DASTLD010000396.1:0-2580 GCA_035715345.1 Longimicrobium sp. | reverse complement strand
CCACCTCCGCCGCGGCGCGCAGCAGCGAGCGCGCCTCCGCCCCCACGAACGGCGACAGCGCCGCCTCCAGCGCGCGCTTGAAGGGCCGCGCGTGCGCCTGCCGCAGCCGCGCCGCCACCGCGCCGGGCGCGGACTCCGTCTCCAGCGCGATCACCTCCGACACGCCCCAGTCCAGCAGCATGGCCACGTCGCCCGCGGCGCCGGGGCCCAGGTCCATGGCGGCCAGCACCGGCACGGACGGAAAGCGCCGCAGCAGGTCGCGCAGGCGCGGAAAGCCGTCGCCGCGGCGGGTGCCCGCGTACGGGTCCACCACCGCCAGCGCCGTGGCGGGCGCGCGCGACAGCGCCGCATCCACCTCGGCCCACTCCACCACCGCGGGGGCGTAGGGCGCGCCCACCCGTGCGAGGAGCGGGCCCAGGCGCGCGTTCAAGACGAGCACCGGCCAGGGTTTGGGGAGATCGGTGGGAACCGGCGGCGTGAGAGGAGCGGCCATCTGCGCGGGCTGGCGCGTTGACCGTCCGTCTTGAGAGGGAACAAGATTCCGCCCGAATCCCACCCTGTCCCCTTTCAGACTGGAGTCCACCCGATGAAGCGCCTGCGCGTTCCCGCGGCGGTCCTGGCCCTTGCCGTCCTTGCCGCCTGCAGTGCCGGTGACGTGACCGCCCCCAGTCTGAAGGGGGCGGGTACGCCGAGCTTCGCGGGCGGAAATATGCTGGGCTCCGGCAACGTGGATGCCCCTCCGTCGGAAGAGGGTTCGGTAGGCCTCGCTGACGGCACGACCACGGCCTCCGACTCCACCGGAACTGGTGACGATCCCGGCCGCGGCGGCGGCATGCTTGGCTCGGGAAACTGAGCCCTCAGAAGTCAGGGCGCTGCCGCGACGGCTCGCAGGCTGCTGGCAAAGTGGCTGGCGAGCGCTGCGCGTTTGAGCGAAACGTGAGGGCTGCTCTCCCGCTGGCTGACTTCGGCAAGCTGGCGCATCCGAACGCTTGAAAGAGCGGCCTCGGCGTTCGAGGTCACATCTGCCTCACCTCGTTGTTCCGCGATCATCAGGGCTCGGATCAGGTACTCGGAGGCATCGTTCCAGCGCTTGAGGTTCCAGGCACCTAGCCCCAGCGCGAACATCGCGTAAGCCACCCCATGTCCGGTCACTGCCGCGGCGGCGGTCTCGGTGCGCTTCGCATATTCGTTGAAGAGCGCCTCCCGGCCACATGCCGCAGCAGCGCGGGCGGAAGATGCGAGGACGCGGACCTGATCGCCCTGCCGGTCGAAACGGTCGGACAGCTCGATCAGGAGTGGGAGCGCACGTTCGAAATAGCCGTTGCTCATCCACGAGAATGCAATGTCATAGGCGAGCGCCGGCAGCCGCTCATGCCCACCCTGATAGATCTCCAACGCACTCCTGGCGTATCCCTCCGCCTGTTCCAAGTCGCCGGTATGCCAGGTAGACACGAACAGGTCGTGCAGGATCTCACCCTCTCGTTCCCGCAACTGCTGACGCCGGGCGATTCGCAGCGCCTGAACGTGGCTAGACGTCGCTTCCCGATAGTTGCCGCGCTCATAAAAGACGTTTCCCAGGCTGTTGAGGCCGAGGGTCTGCGTCTCCCAGTCCCCCGTGCTGACGGCGACCTGGACAGCGCGGCGGATCCATAGCTCGGCGTCGCGCAGCCGGCCATGGGCGCGCAGCAGGCGACCGACGAGCCAGGCGTAGCGGCCGTGCTCCGGCCACGCGTGCGCGGCGGCCTCCGCGAAGGCCAGCGCGGTGCACACGGCACCGTTGCTGAGCGCCCATTCCGTCACGCACACGCAACCGCGCGACAGCCGGTCCGGGTCCGCCCCCGCACCGAGCGCCAGCTCGCCGGCGATGACGGCCAGCGGGTAGCGCAGGTCGTTGTCCAGCGGCGCCTCCAGCAGCTCCTCCTCCCAGGCCACCATCGTGGCCCGCTCCCACAGCTCCCCGCGCGCGGAGGGCTCCTGCGCCGCCCACAGCAGCACGCTGCGCAGCGCCTGCCACACCGTGAGCGACAGCTCCGGCGCCAGCTCGCGCACGATGTCCGCGCCGGCCACGGCGCCGTCCGGGACGGCCAGCGGGGCCAGCACGGCGCCGCGGACGGCGCGGTCCGGAGAGGGGGGAGCGGCCATTTGGTCTCGTGGGTCGGGAGGACGGTTGCGCCGGTGTCGGCGGCGGGGCCGGAGGGCCCTGTTTTCCGTCACATTGTAAGCGGATTCGCGCGTGCCGTCCACTCCAGAATCGGACCGCCCCGACGGTGACACCAGCCGCACAAACACTACGCTTGCGCGATGAAGCTGGACAGAGTAGACTAGCAGAGTTTCGTCTACGTTGTCCACAATTCAGCCAGGCGGTGCCGGCCATGACCGAGCAGCGGACGCAGACCTCCCTGGAGCGGCTGCGGGAGATGGTGACCCTGCGGGTGGAGGCCACCTCGCTGCGCTCCGTGGCGCGGCAGGTGGGGATGAGCCCCAGCGGCCTGGACAAGTTCCTGTCCGGCGCCATGCCGTACCAGAAGAGCCGGCGCAGGCTGTTCGACTGGCTGCACCGCGAGCGCAACAACCTGGGCG
>DASTLD010000395.1:0-2210 GCA_035715345.1 Longimicrobium sp. | reverse complement strand
GGTGGAGCAGGTGACCACCGAGGCGCGGGCCGACGGCTACCCCCTGCTGCTGACCGTCGAGCCCGACTGAACACCTGAGGAGCGATGTCCAAACCGGCGCTGCGACCCGAGCTCGAGGTCAGCCTGCACCTGGCGATGCTGGAAGCCGCCCGGCGCGGGCACGCCTACGCCGGGCTGGAGCACCTGCTGTTCGCGCTGCTGCACGACGACGACACCGCCGCCGCCGTCCGGCGCGCCGGCGCGGACGTGACCCGGCTCAAGGACCGCCTGGACCGCTTCCTGGCGGACGAGCTGCAGGGCGGCGAGGCGCGCGACACCAGCGTGCCCACGCTGGCCTTCCAGCGCGCCGTGCAGCAGGCCGCGCTGCAGGTGATGCGCTCCGGCCGCGAGCAGGTGACCGGCGCGCACGTGCTGGTGGAGATGTGGGACGAGCAGGACAGCTTCGCGATCCACTTCCTGGAAGAGGCGGGCGCCAGCCGCGTGGCGCTGATGCGCGAGGCCTCCGACGCCGCTCCCGGCGCGGGCGCCGTGCCCACGCCCCGCCGCGTGCCCGCGGGCGAGGACGGCGAGGACGAGCCGGAGCCGGCCGGCGGCGCGCTGGAGCGCTTCGCGACCAGCCTGAACCGGCTGGCGGCGGAGGGGCGCCTGGACCCCCTGATCGGCCGCGACCGCGAGACCACCCGCGCCGTGCACGTGCTGGCGCGCCGCCGCAAGAACAACCCGCTGTTCGTGGGCGACCCCGGCGTGGGCAAGACCGCGCTGGCGGAGGGGCTGGCGCTGCGTGTCCACGCCGGCGCCGTGCCCGCCCCCCTGCGCGACGCGGAGATCTTTGCCCTCGACGTGGGCGCGCTGCTGGCGGGCACCCGCTACCGCGGCGACTTCGAGGAGCGGCTCAAGGCCGTGCTGCACGAGGTGCAGGCCCGCCCCGGCGCCATCCTCTTCATCGACGAGATCCACACCCTGGTGGGCGCCGGCAGCACCAGCGGCGGCAGCATGGACGCCAGCAACCTGCTCAAGCCCGCGCTGGCCGCCGGGCTGCGCTGCATCGGCTCCACCACCTGGGAAGAACTGCGCGGGCACTTCGAGAAGGACCGCGCCCTTGCCCGCCGCTTCCAGAAAATCGAGATCGGCGAGCCGTCTATCGAAGAGACGGTGCTGATCCTGGAGGGCCTGCGGCCGCGCTACGAGGAGTTCCACCGCGTGCGCTACACGCCCGAGGCACTCCGCGCCGCCGCCGAGCTGGCGGCCAGGCACCTGCACGACCGCCGCCTGCCGGACAAGGCCATCGACGTGCTGGACGAGGCCGGCGCCGACGTGCGGCTCGGCACCGCCGTCGCCGGAGAGGACGCGGAGGACGGCGAGGCGCCGGAGGTGGGGACCGACGTGGTGGAGCGCATCCTGGCCTCCATGGCCAACGTGCCGCCCCCCACCGTCGCCGGCACGGAGCGGGACCGGCTGCGGGTGCTGGACGCGGAGCTCAAGGCGCGCGTGTTCGGGCAGGACCACGCCATCGACCAGCTCGTGGCCGCCATCCGCCTGTCCCGCGCGGGGCTGCGCGACGCGCGCAAGCCGGTGGGCTCCTTCCTCTTCACCGGCCCGACGGGCGTGGGCAAGACGGAGGTGGCGCGCAGCCTGGCGGAGGTGCTGGGCGTGGAGCTGATCCGCTTCGACATGTCCGAGTACATGGAGCGCCACACCGTGTCGCGGCTGATCGGCGCGCCGCCGGGGTACGTGGGCTTCGACCAGGCCGGGCTGCTGACGGAGGCGGTGAACCGCTCCCCGCACTCGGTGGTGCTGCTGGACGAGGTGGAGAAGGCGCACCCCGACGTCTTCAACCTGCTGCTGCAGGTGATGGACTACGGCCGCCTGACGGACAACAACGGCCGGCAGGCGGACTTCCGCAACGTGGTGCTGATCATGACCAGCAACGTGGGCGCGGAAGAGCTGGCGCGGCGCCGCCCCGGCTTTGCGGGGGGGATGGCGGCGGCGGACGACGACCGGGCCTTCGAGCGCGCCGAAGGAGATGATCGCATCGAGCCGGTTCCTGAACTCGGGCGTGAACATCTTCTTGATCGCTTCCATCTCGTCGCCGATCTGGCGGCTCTGCGTGAAGCCCATCGACGTCTTCGCGAGCGACTCGGCGCCGGCGTTCGTCGTCATGACGATGATCACGTGACGGAAGTCGGCCTTGCGGCCGTTGTTGTCCGTCA
>DASTLD010000394.1:0-3321 GCA_035715345.1 Longimicrobium sp. | reverse complement strand
CCGAGCACGGCCGCCGGCAGCTCGCGGCGCGGCGCGGGGAGCGGGGCCGCGCTGGACCAGTCGCCCACCAGCGGCTCCGGGCACTCGGGCGGGCAGCCGGGCTCGGGGCGGACCGGCCCCTGGCCCCCGCAGGCGGCGATTGCGAGCGCGACGAGCAGCGCGGGGACGAGCGTGGACCAGCGCGGGCGCGGGACTCCGGCGGCGGCGGGCATGCGGTTCTTCCGGGAGAAGGCGGGGGTGGTCGTCCCGGGGGACAACGCGCCTTCCGCCGCCGTTCTGACGCCCCGTAAGTACGGCGCGAACCGCGGTCCATTCCCCATCACCCCCGGCCCGGCCCCGCCTACCAGCTCCAGTAGATGGAGTACTCTGCCCCGCGCATCGGGCGCCGGACCTTCAGCTCCAGCGTGCGGCCGTCCGGGGATACGCGCGGCGGGCGCAGGGGCCGCCGCCCGCCGGAGCTCCGCACCGCGCGCGGCTCGCGGGGCAGCCGGCCGGGCGGAAAGTCCACCCGGATCTCGAGCACGCGCGTGGGGAAGTCGACCACGTAGTGGAGCGCCTCCACGCGTCCGGGAAAGGAGTCCACGACCTCGTACGACAGGCGGCCGGGGAACTCCGCCCACCGCGGCAGCGGGGCGCCGAAGCCGATGGTGACCTCGTACTGCCCCAGCACCTCACGGACGTTGCCTTCCGGGACGGGCGCGCCGTTCCAGCAGATGTTCCGGACCGAGCCGTCCGCCGCGATGTTGCGGTGGACCATGCGGTCCAGGTGCCCGTAGTTGGGGAGGATGCGGTAGCTCTTGGCCAGCGTGGCGCGCCGCCCCGCCTCGTCCCGTATGTCGAGCGCGACGGCCACGGACCGGAGCGAGAATTCCGGCAGGTTGGTGAAGTAGTACACGGCCGCCGCGGCTGCAAGGGTAAGCAGGCCCAGCAGCAGCGTGAGCGCCGCGACCGCCGCGTCGTCGTCCGCAAGGACGACGATCAGGAAGCCGGGAAGGGAGAGGAGCAGGCCGATGACCGAGAGCGCGCGATCGAGACTCATGTGCTGAACCTCATCGATGCCGTGCGTTGCGCTACCGAATACAAATCGGGCGGCAGTGTGGACTGCCGCCCGATCTCTTCCGTTCCGGCTGGGGGTTCAGCCGCCGGTCCTGATTGCCATCTGCGCCTCCCGGGCGGAGAGGGAATGCGGCCGAAAACAGCCAGCCAAGCCGCACGCTGCCCTGCTCCAACAACGGTAATCCCGCCCGTCCATTCCGTCAAGTGATCCGCCCAACGGATCATCCCCAAGTGTGCGGCAGCCCGCAGCCTGCCGGCGTCTACGCGAAGCCCGGCGGCCGGCGACGGTGCCAGTCCGTGCGGCGCTGGTACTCCATCCCCAGCCGCACCAGCGTGCCCTCGCCCCAGGCGCGGCCGGTCAGGGAGACGGAGGTGGGCAGGCCCTGGCGCCCGAAGCCGCTGGGCAGGGCAATGCCGGGCAGCCCCACGAGGTTGGCCGCCGCGCCGATGGGCTCGCCGCCGCCGGGCGCGTCGCGGTACGCCTCGCTGAACTTGACGCCCACGGGAAAGGCGACGGTGCCGCGCGTGGGGTGCGCCAGCGCCGCAAATCCGCCGTCCGCGAACGCCTGGTCGATGGCGATGCCCGCCGGCGTGCGCACCCGCAGCGCGCGGAGGTAGTCCACCGCGAACACCACCTGGCCGGGGTAGCCGCCGATGCGGTCCTCCGGCGCGGTCAGCTCGTGCACGCGCCCGCTCTCCACCAGCTCCTGGAAGATGCTGGCCGCCTCCGCCTCGATGATGAGCGACGCGGCGGCGCCGTACGGGTACTGCGGCAGCGTCACGTCGTGCACCAGCTCCGCGAAGTCCGACATCACCTCCAGCGCCGCCTCGAAGTCGCGCCGCACCTCCGGCTGCGACCCCGCCGCCAGCCCCTTGAGCACGCCGATGCGCGGCCGGCCGGCGGGTGCGCGCGCCGCCTCCGCCGCGGCGTACGGCCGGTCCACGGTGGACGGGTCGCGCGGGTCGGGGCCGGCGATGGCCTCCAGCACCAGGCCGCAGTCCTCCGCGGTGCGGCACATGGGGCCGATCTTGTCCATGGTCCAGCTCAGCGCCATGGCCCCGTGGCGGCTGACGCGGCCGTAGGTGGGCCGCAGCCCGGTGACGCCGGAGAAGGCGGAGGGCGTGGTGATGGACCCCCACGTCTCCGAGCCGATGGCGAACGGCACCAGCCCCGCCGCCACGGCCGCGCCGGGCCCGCTGGACGAGCCGCCGCTCCAGTGCTCCGGGTTCCACGGCGTGCGCCCCGGCCCGGTGAACGACGCATTGGCCTGCTCGTATCCCATCCCGCCCGCCAGCTCCACGGAGGCCAGCTTGGCCACCAGCACCGCGCCCGCCGCCGCCAGCCGCTCGGTGACCGCGGCGTCCGGCACCACCTGTTCGCGGTACGGCTGCGCGCCCCAGGTGGTGGGGTATCCGGCGGCGCCGATCAGGTCCTTGAGCCCGTACGGCACCCCGTGCAGCGGCCCGCGGTAGCGCCCGGCGGCGATCTCGTCGCGGGCGCGGCGCGCCTCCGCCAGCGCCCGCTCGCGCGTGACGATGACCACGGCGCCGAGCCTCGGGCCGAACGCCTCCAGCCGCTCCAGGTACGCCTCCGCCAGCTCCACCGGGTCCAGCCGCCGGGCGCGGATGCCGGCCGCCAGCTCCGGGAGCGGGGCCCACAGCGTGTCGGCGGGGATCATCGCGGCACCCCGCCGGGGACGCGGTAGGCGAACGCCGGCTCGGTGGTGATGGGCAGCTCGAACTGACGCAGCCGCCGCGCGAGCTGCAGGTTGCCGTTGATGCCCTCGCGCACGCTCTGGAGCTGCTCGGGCGTCAGGCGGCTGCCGTAGCGGATGCGGACCACCTCCAGCAGCGGTTCCACGATGGGGTCCTGCTGCGGCTGGGGCGCCGCGCCCGGCGTGGGTGTGCCCGCGGGCGTGGTGGACGCGGCCGGCGGCGGGGCGGCGGGTGCCGGAGCGGGCGATCCGGCCGGCTCCGCGGCGCTCGCGCACGCGGCCAGCGGCGCCAGCAGCGGCATCATCGCGGCCGCGGCGGCCGCCTTCGCGAAGTCGCGGCGCGTGGGGTTGGGCGATTCGGACATGCGTGCGTCGGCAGGGGGTGGCTGGTTGGCGCGGAAGATAGCACGCGGCGCGCACCCCGGGCAGCAGGCGTCCCCATGATCACGACCGGTGTGACTCACGCGGCGCGCGGAGGGCGCGGAGGGCCGCCGAGCGAGCGGGAAAAGCCCCTCCCCGAAGTTGGGGGAGGGGCAGCGAGGAACGAGCG
>DASTLD010000393.1:0-2394 GCA_035715345.1 Longimicrobium sp. | reverse complement strand
TTCGGCCGCCCCACGACGGCCACCACGGGTAGCTTCATTCAGCTCTGCGGATCCGGAACTGCGAGTAGACTGCAGGGGGCGATGCGCATCGCCGCATGCGGAGAGGCCCCCTCCCCCCCCGGCCCCCCCTCCCCCGCGGAGCGAGAGGGGAGGGAGATGCGTGCGATGCGGCCCGCCGCGTGACGTCGTGCCCCGTAGAGACGCCCCGGCGGGGCGTCTCTACCCTGGACATGCGCCGACGGCGGCTTTCCCATACGCAAACGCGGCTCCCGTGCATGCCGGGAGCCGCGAAAGTACGCCGCGCGCGCGGGCGGGTCAAACGGCCGGCGTCACGCCGCCCAGGTCCGCGCCGCAGGCGCTGCACGCGGCCTGCCCGGGCTCGAACACCTCGCCGCAGTTGGGGCAGGCAAAGCCCACCTCGCCGGCTGCGTCGCTGTAGGCGGCGATGATCTCCTGCGCGGCCTGGTGCTCCCACACGGGCACCAGCACGCGGATGATGCTCAGCTCCCCCAGGTCCACGGGAAAGACGTCGTCCTTCTGCGAGTAGACCTGCGCGTCGATGCCCTCCGCCCGCAGGTTCTGCACGATCAGCGCGCCCTCCAGGTCGTCGGCGGTGGTGTAGACCTGCGACCACCCCTCGATGACCGTTACCCCGTGGTGCTCCTGGCAGCGCGCGGGGCCGGCGTCGTCCGCGGCGCCCTCGCACACCGGGCGGCCGCAGAACACGCAGCGGGAGTGCGCCGTGCGGCCGGGGTGCTCGTCGCAGGGCACCGGGGCGCGCAGCGCGCCGCACGACGGGCACGAGTCGCCGCCGGCGTATTCCGCGCCGCAGCGGGTACAGGCGAACGTCTCCTCGGGGGTCTCGACGGACAAGGCGTGCTCTCTCCGGGTGGGGTGCTGGCTCGGACCGCTGTTCCTGCCGCGTAGCATCGGCTCCGCGCCGCGCCAGCGCAAGAGCCGTGCGCCGGACCTGCACGCGCGGAGGGGCGGGCCCGCCTCACCGGACCCGCCTCTCCATCGCCCAGAATCTACGGACATCTCACGCGAAGCCGCGGCGCGCGCGGAGAGCCCCTCCGCGCCCTCCGCGGCCGCGCGTGAGGCCGGACCGCTACGGAAGCACGCGGTAGCTGTAGCCCAGCACCGGGCCCGTGGTCGGCACGTTGACCTCGAACGCGGCCGCCTGGTCCTTGGCCGGCGGGGTGATGGTCAGCGTCTGCGTGCCCACCGGGCCGCTCTCGCCGAAGACGGTGAACTCCAGCCGCACCGGCGCGGTGGTGCCCGTGCCCACCGCCGCGCCGAAGATGCGCGTGCTGCCGTCCTGCGCGTCGTACTGCACGTTGCGCAGCCGCACCGGCAGGCGCTGCGAGCGCTCGCGGATGGCGGTGGCCTGGCGGCTCAGCGCCTCCGCCTGGGCGGTGTTGCGCGCGTCGTCCGCGGCCTGCGCCTGGCCCGCGAAGCCGTTGTAGTACAGGATCCAGGCGTCGTAGTTGAGCGGGTCCAGCTCGGTGGCCTTCTGCGCCACCGTCGTCAGCTCCTGCCAGCGCTCCAGGTTGTACAGCGCCAGCGCCTGGTGGTACCAGACGTCCGGGTGGTTGGGCGCCAGGCGCGTCAGCTCGGTGAGCAGCGCGGTGGCCTGCTGGTCCTGGTCGTTGGTCAGGTACTGGATGGCGGAGCCCAGCAGGCCGTTGTACACGCTGGCCCGCATGGTCCGCCAGTCCGCCTGCTGCTCCTCCGTGAGCCCCGCGGGCGGGTTGTTCAGCACCTCCAGCGCGCGGCGGTAGTTCTCCACCGCCTGCTGGGTCTGGTCGCGCTGGTAGAAGACGGTGGCGGCGTTGAAGGCCGGGTTGGGGTTGGTGGGGTCGAACATCCCCGCCTGCTCCCACACGCGCAGCGCGCCCGCCGTGTCCTGCGCCTGGTAGAGCGCAAAGGCGCGGGCCGCCGCCTCGGCGGAGGCCTGGGCGCGCCGGGCGTTGGTCTCCGCCGCCGCCAGCTCCGGGCAGATGGCCACGGCGCGGTCCCACGCGGAGTCCGCCGCGGCCAGGTTGCCGAGCCCCACGGCGGCCTCGCCGGCGATGTAGTAGGCGTAGGCGTTCTCCGGGTCCGCCTGGATGGCGCGCCGCGCCTGGTCCAGGGCGGTCTGCCATTCCGCCTGGCGCTCCGCCTCGGGCTGGGCCATCACCAGCGCCAGCTTGGCGGCCGCGGAGTCCGCCGCCGGCTGCTGGGCAAAGCGGCCGGTGGAGCAGGCCACGTCCGGCAGCCCGACGGTCACGCGCGGGCCGCCGCCGGGCGCCGGCGCGCCGCCCGTCGCCGCGGGCGGGGTGCACGCGGCGGCCAGCGCGGCGGCGCCCAGGGTCAGGAGCAGGCCACGATTGGCTTTCATCAGCATCCTCCGTA
>DASTLD010000392.1:0-14057 GCA_035715345.1 Longimicrobium sp. | reverse complement strand
GGCGCGGAAGTCCGCAACGCGAACCGCGGACCGCACATGCATCAACCCTCCCCCAGACTTGGGGGAGGGTGCGAGCATAAGCGAGCGGGTGGGGGCGGCTGCGCACGCGCTGCGGGCCGCACATCGCGAATGGCTACGCGTGCTTCCGCCACACCGGCAAGTACCGCCAGAACAGGTGCCGGCGCGGAAGTCCGCAACGCGAACCGCGGACCGCACATGCATCAACCCTCCCCCAGACTTGGGGGAGGGTGCGAGCATAAGCGAGCGGGTGGGGGCGGCTGCGCAGGCGCTGCCGGCCGCACATCGCGAATGGCTACGCGTGCTTCCGCGAGCGGGTGGGGGCGGCTGCGCACGCGCTGCGGGCCGCACATCGCGAAAGCTACGCCTGCTTCCGCCACACCAGCGAGTACCGCCAGAACAGGTGCCGGCGCACGACCGCACCCGGCAGCAGGCGCGCCGCGAGCGAGCGGACCTCGGCCAGGGTGGGATAGACGTCGTGGCGGGCGTGCTCGGCCCACGCCCGGCGGACGTGCGCGGGGGCGCGGAGGCGGCGCAGCCTCCACGCGCGGAGCGGCAGGTCGGCGGCCGCGGCCAGCGCGCTCCACGCCCGGTCCGCCGGCGTCCGCGGCCGGTACAGGTCCAGCACCAGCAGCACGCCGCCGGGGCGGAGCGCCGCCTTCAGCCTGACCAGCGTCTCCTCCGCCGGCAAGTGGTGCAGCGTGGCGATCGTGGCGATGCAGTCGAACCCCGCCGGCAGCAGCTCGTGCGTGTGCACGTCGGCCTGCGTGAACTCGACGTTCTCGATCCCCGGCGAGAGCTCGCGGGCGCGCCGCACCATCTCCGCCGAGAGGTCGATCACGATCACGCGCGCGAAGCGGCGGGCCAGCAGCCGCGCGAACGCACCCGTCCCGCAGCCCACCTCCAGCGCCGTCTCCCGCCGCGGCGGCAGCAAGCGCAGCAGGTAGCGGTGATAGTGCCGGTTGTGGTCCCACCCGCCGTCGTCGAGCGCGGCGAGCCGGTCGAAGTCGGACTGGATGCGGTGCGTCGCGTCGCTCATGGGGGACGGAGACTGCGCCCGCGTCCGGCCGCGCACAAGGAGGCGGCGCGCATCACGCGGCGGCGGGCACGCGCGCGGAAAATCCCCGGGCCGCGATGCCGCGCGAGCCGGGGACGGGCGGGACGGCCGCTCAGAGCGCTACGCGCAAGCCTCCGCCGTATCGTTCCGCTGCCGTGCCAGCACCCCCTCCAGGTACTCCGCGTATCCCGTGAGATGCCGCCGCAGCGGAGGCCAGCGATCCATGAGCCGGGAGTAGCGGCTCAGGAGGAAGTAGAGCTCGCGCAGCCGCGTATGATGCTGCGCCGGGCTCGTCAGGCGGTCGCCATGATGCTGGTGGCGGACCACGTGAACGCCGGGAACGATGACCGGGAAGTAGCCGGCCTCCAGCAGCTTCAGGAAGAGGTCCGTGTCCTCCACGAGCCGCAGGTCGCCGTCGAACCCGCCGAGCTCGCGCAGGCACGCCGACTTCACGGTCACCCCGAACCCCGTGCCGATGGTCATCATGGCCGTGACCAGCTCGGCGGTGCTCGGATATTCGGTGGGATAGGTCCGTGTCCTGGCCTCCGTCGGGCCGCCGGAGGCGTACTGGATGGACCTCACCGAGCACCAGCTCATCCCCACGTCCCCGGCCGCGCCCTCGAGCGTGCGGTGCGTGGAGGCGAGGAACGAGTCGAGGTATTCGTCGTCGTCGTCGAGGAACGAGATGTATCTGCCCCGCGCGGCCCGGATCCCCGCGTTGCGCGAGGCCCCGGCGCCGAGGTTCCGCTCGTTCCGGATCACGCGGACCCGCGGATCGGCCGGCCCGGGCTCGAGCAGCGGCGGCCCGCCGGGCGATGCGTCGTCGACGACGATGACCTCGAAGTCGGCGAACGTCTGCGCCAGGACGCTGGACACCGCGCGGCGCAGCATGGCCGGACGGTTGTACGTCGGGACGACGACCGAGAATACGGGCTGCATGATACGGGGGGGGATGAAGCCGCCGGAGGCGGAGGCGTGCTGCCGGGCGGGGCGGAGGCCGGTCCGCGGAACGAGAGGACCGCGCCGGAAAGCGGGGAATGGGCCGGGTGGGACTCGAACCCACGACCAACGGATTAAAAGTCCGCTGCTCTACCGACTGAGCTACCAGCCCGCAAGGCCTCGAATATAGGGCGTTTCCGCGCACCGCTCAACCGACATGACCGACTTGACGCGCCGCCGCGTCAGAGGCGGGATGCGCCACACGTTTCCCTCGGTTCGCCTCGCCGGTACCGAACCGTCCGCTCCCGCGCCACCCACCCCCAGGACGCACCATGCCCGTGCGACGCCGCCCGCTCCTCGTTGCCGCCGCCCTCGCCCTGCTGGCCTGCGAGGGCTCGCCGACCGAGGGGTCCATCGACATCGACGGGCCCACCCTGGAGGCGCTGGGCGACCAGGTGCAGCTCCCCGCCACGCTCCCCGGCTCCAGCGCGCCGGCAAAGTGGCGCAGCCTGAACCCCACCATCGTCAGCGTCACGTCCGGCGGGCTGGCGAAGGCCATCGGCCACGGGCAGGCGCTGCTGGAGGCCACCGCGGGCAGCCGCCAGGCGGAGACCATCCTGACCGTGCTGCCGCCCACGCTGGTCAAGATCGACTCGCTGAAGGTCTCCCCTCTGGTCTCCGGCGGCGAGCTGGTGGCGCTGCGGGTGTTCAACTCCGGCGGCCGCGGCACCTACCGCCTGGAGGCGTGGGGATACGACGGCACGGGCGGGCACGTCAGGTACCTGGAGACGGACTGGTACCCCGCGCCGGTGGGCATGAACGACGTGACCCTGTACGAGGTCGACACCCCCACCAACGGCATCCAGTCGTACATCCACTGGCTGATGGTGGAGTACCAGCCCGCGACCTACCAGGAGAGCGAGCGCAGGTGCGTGGACCTGAAGCGCGAGCTCATCATCTGCCCCATGCTCCCCCCCTGACCACCGCCGGGGGATGCGAAAATCGCGGGGGCGCCACGCCGGCGCCCCCGCGTTCGTTTGTCCCTGCGCTCAGCCGGAACGCCAGCGGATCAGAAGTCCGCTGCCCCCGGGGCCGCGTCACCCGCGGGGGCGGCGCCGGCGGGCTCCGGCGGGGGCGGCACCGCGACCCCTGCGGCGCGCAGGCGCTCGTCCAGCAGCGGCAGCTCCGTGTCGTGCAGCAGGACGACCTTTGCCAGGCGCGCCAGGTCCTGCGCGGAGCGGGTGTAGCGCGCGGGGCTGACCACCGCGGCGGCCTGCGCGTGGTGCATGGCCTTGCCCGCGATGACCTCCTGCACCGCGCCGTTGCCCACCGGCCGCGCCACGAGCTTGCACTGGACGGCCACGCGGAACCGGCCGCGCGCCGCGACCACGTCCGCCCCCTGGTCCCCCGCCCCGCCCACCACCCGCGCGTCCCAGCCGTGCAGGCGCAGCACGCGCGCGCAGTGCAGCTCGTACTCGTCCGGGGTGGCGGCCGCCGCGTCCAGGCGGATCTCGCGGTACTCCGGGGATGCCACGTAGGCGTCCACCAGCTCCTCCACCAGCGCCGGCAGGGCGCCGCCCGGCTGGCAGTACATGCGCTGCGCCCAGCGCCCGTGTCGCGTGGTGCGCGCGTCCTCCGCGGCCACGTCGCGGTGCCAGCGGTAGCGGTAGGGCGCGGCCAGGTCCAGGTCGCCGGGCCGCGCGGCGGGCAGCACGGTGCGGGCGATGAAGTCCGCCAGGTGCCGGTCCCAGCGGCCGCGGTCCTCGCGCCCGTACTCCACGCGCAGGCTGCGCTCGCGCTGCACCGCCAGCTCCGGCGCGTGCGGCGCCACCAGCGCGGCGATGCGCTCCCGCGCGGCACGCGCCCGCCCGCGCGCGCCGGGCAGCAGCGCGCGCGCCGCCAGCCACTCGCGCGAGCGCGGCACCGGCGCGGAGCGGCCCTCGCGCCGGGCCTCGCGCGCGGCGCGGCGGGCTCCCTTCCGCGCCTTCGCGAACGCCCGGCGGTAGCGGGCGTAGCGCGCCGCCGCCGCGCCCAGCGCCAGCCCCAGCAGCCCCAGCGCGGCGAGCAGCGCCGCGGACGAGCCGGGGATGCCCGCGTCCAGGTACGCCAGCACGCCCAGCACCAGCAGCGCGCAGGCGACCAGGCGGACGATTGCGGCCATCGGCAACGCGGGAGGAGGATGGATCGGTGAGGGGACGGCGACGAGGCAGAGCCAAATGTAGTCCGCGGGCCCGGCGCGGCCAACGGCGGCCGATCGAGCACACCCGTCACGGACCGATTGGTCCGGTTCCGCGCCTGGACCGCGGGCCCGCGCAAGCGTGCGAATGGTTCATACCTGAGACCGCGGGCCGTCTCTAGCTTGCCGATGCACGTCGCACTCCCCTCCCCCCCGCATTGCCCAGCCCATGAAGAAGACGATCCTCGCCGCGGCGCTCGCGCTGGCCGCGCCGCCCGCGGCGCATGCGCAGGAGGCGGCGCCCCGGCTCAGCCTGGGCGCCGACATGGTGAGCACCTACCTGCTGCGCGGCATCAACGTCACGGACGGGCCGGCGGCGCAGCCCTGGGGCAGCCTTTCGCTGGGGAGCACGGGGCTGTCGCTGGGCTTCTGGGCCTCGTTCGCCGTCACGGGCCGCGACGGGACCGTTCCCTACAGCGACCGCATCACCCGCCGCATGGTGGACGAGGTGGACCTGATGGCCGGCGGCGCGCGCACCGTGGGCCCGGTGTCGCTGGGGGCGGGGTACATCGCCTACGTCTTTCCCGCGCCGGAGCTGGACTTCGTGACGCAGGAGATCTACGCCAGCGCCGCGCTGGAGTCCGCGCCGCTGGCCCCCACGCTGACGCTGTACTACGACTTCGACGGCGGCGACCCGGCGGCCATGGACTCCTTCGCGGGGCTGTACGCCACGCTGGGGGCCGCGCACTCCCTGCGCCTGGGCGTCCCGCTCGACCTGGGCGTGGTCCTGGCCTACACCAACCAGGACGGGATGCGCACGCGCGCCGGGCTCAACGACGTGAACGGGTCCGCGGCCGCGTCCCTCTCCCTCGGTCCCCTGACCGTGACCCCGTCCGTCAACCTCACCTACGTGTTCGAGCACAACGTCTACGACCCCGACGGCGGCCCCAGCGTCTGGGCCGCGCTGGAGGTCAAGCTCGAGCGCTGACCGCCGTCCTCCCCCTTACCGCCCGCCGGCCGGCAGCACGCGCAGCACCAGGTGGCTGGGCAGGGCCGCGCTGCGGAAGACGCGCTGCGTGGCCGGGCGGAAGTCCGCCTCGCCCGCCGCGAAGACGTCCACGAAGGTCTGCGGGTTCAGGTCCACCAGCGGGAACCAGGTGCTCTGTACCTGCACCATGATGCGGTGCCCGCGGCGGAAGGTGTGGTGCACGTCGGGCATCTCGAACGCCACGCGCGCCGGCTGCCCCGGCACGAACGGCTCCGGCCGCTCGCGGCTGTTGCGGTAGCGCCCGCGGAAGGGCTCGCCGCGCAGGAGCTGCTGGTAGCCGCCCATCCGCACGCCCGTCGGGTTCGGGTCGGGGTCGGACGCGCTGTCCGGCCACACGTCGATCAGCTTGACCACCCAGTCGCTGTCCGTGCCCGTCGTGGACACGTGCAGCGCCACGCCGATGGGCCCGGCCAGGGTCACGTCCTCGTCCAGCGGCGGCGTGGCGTACACCAGCACGTCCGGCCGCGTGGCCGCGAAGCGCTGGTCCGCGGTCATGTACGCGTACGTCATCCCCGGCGCAATCCAGCCGATGTGCGGCACCGGGTGCGCGGGGTCGCTCACGTACTCGTCCACCGCCTCCTCGCCGCCCCGCGCGGCCTCCCACGCCAGCCGCCCGCCCTCGCGCAGGTACAGCTGCCGCGGCCGCGCCCCGCGCGGCGGCCAGGCGTCGTAGCGGCGCCAGGCGTTGGTGCCCGTCTCGAACGCGTACGCCTCCGCCAGCCGCGGGTCCGGCGCGCCCTCCAGGTGGTGGCGGAAGAAGGGGATGAAGACGCTGTCGCGGAAGAACGGGCCGGTGGGGCCCCAGCGGATGTCGCCGAGCTGGTCCGCCGGGCCGGAGCCCCACTGCCCGTGCGACCACGGCCCCACCACCAGGTGGTTGGCGATGCCCGGGTTCTGCCGCTCCACCGCGTGGTAGGTGTGGAAGGGGCCGTAGACGTCCTCCGCGTCGAACCAGCCGCCCACGGTCAGCACCGCGGGCGGCATCCTGCGCAGCCGCGGGCCGATCTCGCGCGACTTCCAGTACTCGTCGTAGTCCGGGTGCGCGGCCAGCGAGTCCCAGAACGCCACGCTGTCGCCGAAGAAGCGCGCCTTGACGTTGGCCAGCGGCCCCAGCTCCAGGAAGAAGCGGTACCCGTCCGGCGTGCCGATGTCGATGCCCGGCCGCCCCTGCGTGGTGGGCGCGCGGCGGGGAAAGCCGAAGCCGTTGTAGAAGTGGAAGGTGTGCGCCAGGAAGAGCGCGCCGTTGTGCCGCCAGTCGTCGCCCACCCACCAGTCGCCCACCGGCGCCTGCGGCGAGGTCACCTTCAGCGCCGGGTGCGCGTTGATGCCGCCCAGCGCGCTGTAGAAGCCGGGGTACGACACGCCGTACATCCCCACGCGGCCGTTGTTGCCCGGCACGTTGCGGATCAGCCACTCGATGGTGTCCCAGGTGTCCGTGCTCTCGTCCGTGTCGCGCGGGCCGTAGCTGGCGCGGATCGGCCGCGCGTCCACCCACGTCCCCTCCGACATGAAGGTGCCGCGCACGTCCTGCATCACCAGGATGTAGCCCAGGCGGTGGAACGCCGCCCAGGCGCCGCCCGCCGCGTTGTAGCGCGTGTTGCCATATCTCCCCACGCTGTACGGCGTGCGCCGCAGGATGACGGGGTGCGGGCGCGACTGGTCTTTGGGGATGTAGATGGCCGTGTACAGCCGCACCCCGTCGCGCATGGGGATCAGCGTGTCGCGCTTGACGTAGTGCTCCGCCACCCACAGCGAGTCCACGTCCTGCGCGGCGATGGTTCCGGCGCAGAGCAGCACGAACAGCGGAGCGGCCAGCGGCAGCGGTCGGCGGAGGCGTCGCATGGGAGCGTCGGGGAGGATGGCGATGGGCGATGTGCGGAAATTTCAGCACGTCGCGGCAATCTTCCGTTCCGCCCGGCTGATGTCAAGCGTGTGATGAGGGGCGGGCTACCGCTCGGCCGGTTCGCCCGTGCGGGCGGCCGCCAGGCCCGCGTGCAGGATGCGGTGGAAGCGCGCCGCCTCCGCCGCGTCCAGCACCACGCTGGCGGCGTGGGGCGATGCTTGCGGCGGTGGCGGCGCCTTGCCGCGGCCGGAGATGTTGTCGACCGTGCCGACGATGATCTCCTCGGACGCCTGCGGCGCCTTTCCGCGGCCGGAAAGGTTGTCGGTCGTGGCGACGCCTTCCCGGCCGACGATGTTGTCGATCGTGACGATCCCCTCCCGCCCCTGCGGCTGCGGGTCCGCGCGCCGGCCCGAGATGTCGTCTACCATGATGATCCCGTCGGACGGCGGCGTCTTCCCACGGGCGGCGATGTCATCCTCGAGCACGATGATGCCTGCGTCCGCCAGCGGTCGGCGCAGTATCTCCGCGATTTGCCGGGCAATCCGTGCATCGAGCTGGATGGTCGCCGTGCCTTCTGATGTCTCGGTAGGCATTCGGGTCCGCTCCTTTCACCAGGATTTTCGTACGACCTTCCCCCGCATCGCACGCTAGTCTCGATCGGGAGAGGGGTCAATGATCTTCGGAGGGGTATCCACCACGGATACACGCCGGCTTCCCGCCGCGGCTGCGGCCGGTCCCGGGACCGGCACGACATGGCGGCCGCTCATCATCCGAGAACCTGCTGGAGCGGGGACGCGGGCGCGGGGTCATCGTGGCCCGGGTACGCCAACCCGGAGAGAAGGCGGCGGACCACGCATCCATCGCGAGGAAGCGAACGGAGATTACCACTTGCGGACGATTCGTTTGGAAACGATTGTATACATGAGGGGGGAGACGGGCCCGACACGTGCGCCCTGTCGTGCTACAACACGGACTGCCGCTGCTACACGCAGACGGACGGCTTCCGCTACTGCCTGGAGCCGGCCCCGGCCGTCTGACGTCTCCACTCGTCGCCCGGCCGTGGCCCGAACACCGGGTGCGGTCCCCACCGGCCACGGGCGGGCGGCGAAGGGTGATCCGGTACCCAGGGGGGCTCCCGTGGAATCCAGTTAATATGCCTCTGTGTTCCGACTATACTTCACGTCGCTAGAATGCCGGGCCCGATCTCTTCGGGGAACCGGGAACGTACCTCCGGGGGGGTTGTGCGAAACGCCGCACAACCCCTCGTTATTTCTCCCGCCGACGACCGAGAGCGGAGAATCGGCCCTCTGGTGTAGCGTGCGCGTAGCCGAGGTATCCCGTTTCCCGTACGAGAAGATCGAAGTCGTCTTGGTTGATGGGGATGCCAGCACGCGGCATCTCCTTTAACTGCCCGGGACTCATCTGGAGCAGGTGGGGATTGACGATGAAATGGCCACTCGTCCGATCAGACGCTCCTAGGATCCGTTGAGGAAAGACCGCCCCACGCAGAGCAATTTCCTGTTGCTCGGCATACAAGCCAGTATTTGGGCTATACTGCGGTAGCCCGATCATTCTCAAGCATTTTGGCGGACGAGTGAAGCTCGATACTGTGAAACGAGAATTACCTCGAGGGACAAAGAGGTACAGAACCACGTTTTCATCCGCCCGATCTTTGAACTTGCTCGCCTGCCTGAGTTCGAGACTGGCTGAGATCAACATGGTCTGGGCATGAACGCCCTTCCGGCCGTACGTGTGCAGAAGGTAAAGGTAGTAGTCCCTGATCAGTGCCCGCATCGGTCGGCTAACGAGTGCAACACGTCGGACAAAGTCTCGCCTGTGTGAACGCTCACTGAAGTATGCGGCGAGAGTTGGATTTTCCGAGCAAAACGCGCGGACCCGTCGGTATCGATAGCGAACGATTCTATGGAGTTGGTCGAACAGCCATTCAAAAGTTTTTGGACTAACATCCGTCACTGATCTCAGCCAGTTCCGCCGCACAACCGCTTCATCATCGTCGAGCGAGAAATGCCGTGCCTTTTCTCCAAAGTAGAACAGGCGCGCGAACAGGTACTCATCGAAATGGTCGAGATCACGCGCAGAAAAGAGTTGCCTTCGAAGCAAATTCTTGGACGCACCGCGATACACGAGCAACGGGCGTCCCCACTCGGGCCCTGACCGCAGGCGCGCGACGGCAGTCTCAAACAAGTTGCGCTGGTACCATCCGATCTCCTCTAGCATGCCCCATTGATTGACGGTCACCAGTGACCGTGAGAGGACCTCATCGTGCGGGTGCAAATCCGATCTTCTCGGCACGCGCTATCCTCTGACATGGCTCGCGAACAGGCGCTCCAGCGCCTCGGCGGGGTCCTGGCAGAGGCCGCTGTGGACGGCGCCGGCCTGGATGACGTCGGAGCGCGGGGCGGTGAGCCAGTGGAAGCGCTCGGAGGGCGGCGCCAGCGCGACGGGGCCGCCCTCCGCGTCGCCGTCTGCGATCTGCTGCAGGCCGCGCAGGTAGCGGGCGAGCAGGTCCACGTCCACGCCCGGCGCGCGCGCGGCCAGCTCCGCCGGGTCCGTCAGCACGCGCATCCCCAGGAAGCCCGCCGTGCGCGCGTGCACCATCACCCCCACGGGCACGGCGGTGCCCAGGTGCGGGTGCGGCACCACGCACAGCACGGCAAAGCTGTACGCGGTCCAGCGCGCGGGAGAGGCCGTCTCGCTCATCGGCGGCTGGACAGGCGGCGGGGCGGCTCCGCGGCGGCACGCGTCCTGGCCTCCGCCGCAGCCTGCACGAACGCGCGCGGCGCGGCGATGCGCGTGCGCAGGTAGCCCAGGTACCGCTCGCGCGCGGCCTCCGGCGTGGCGAAGTCCGCCGCGAGCGCGGGGTCGGCCAGCAGCGCGTCCGGCAGCCGCGCGACGATGCCGGCGAGCACGTCGTCCGAGAGCAGCGGGGCCAGGTCGGCGTCCGCGGCCTGCAGGTCGCCGCTGCCGGGCAGCAGCACGTGGTCCTTGATGAGCGGGAACGGCGTGCGCGTGCGGGCCTCGTCCACCGACGGCCAGTCGTGCTGGGCGTAGAGCGCGGCGCCGTGGTCGATCAGGTACGGGCGGCGGTCGTGGACCAGCAGGTTGGGGTTGCGCGCGGTGCGGTCCGGGTTGGTCGTGAACGCGTCCAGCCACACGATGCGCGCCGCCAGCTCCGGCCCGATGATGCCGTCCGCGGACTTTGCGTGGAAGTTGAACGCGCCGTCCAGGTAGCGCAGGCCCACGTTCACCCCCACGCTGGCGCGCAGCAGGTCCTGGATCTCCGGGTCCGGCTCCGTCTGCCCGAAGTCCGGCAGCAGCTCGATCAGCGCGAGCTCCGGCACCGGCAGCCCCACCGCCTCCGCCATCATCCCCACCAGCAGCTCGGCGATCAGCGCCTTGGCGCCCTGCCCCGCACCACGGAACTTGGCCACCCACAGCCCGCCGTCGTGCGTCTCCACCACGGCGGGAAGGGTGCCCCCCTCGCGCAGCGGCTGCACGTAGCGGGTGGCGGTCAGGACAGGGGTCATGCGTCTCGCATTCCTCTACGCCCGGTGAAACGACGCCGGCAAGTTCGTGCCCGGAGCAGGATCGCGAAAGTCCGGCGGCCGCGCCGGAACGGATCGCGGCGTGTGTTACCGCGGGTCCTCCCCTCGAGCGTCCAGATCGTCCTGCTTCTGACCGGACCAGAGGCCCAGGTCGGGCGGGACGGTGGGGTCGGGCTGCGTGGAAATCCCGCCTCCCATTGCTCCGCCGACGAGGAAGCCCGTCAGGTAGTACGGGACGGGAGGATAGGACGAGGAGGTCTGCGTCACCGTGAGAACGACCGGGTGGGCCGGGTCCGAATCCCAGCTCCACGTACCGGCGAGCGTGTCGGGGCCCAGGGCGGCGAACTGGGACGCATTCGCGAACGTGGTCAGGTACGAGGCCATGCGCCCCCCGGAGTACAGCCAGAGGGTCCACACTCCCGGCAGCGAGTTGAGCGTGACGGACATGAGCAGCCTCCGATTGAATGGTGTGACGGAGCGATACCTTCACCGACCGCTCCCGGCTGACGCGCCCGGCGGCCAAGTTTCCACGATATGTATTTGCGGTACGTGGAGGTATGTCTTTGTCCTGTAGATGTTTACGAGATATACACGTCGATAAATTTCTTGACATTCATCACCCGCCGCTTCTATGTGTCTTCGGCCGCCATCCAACCATCACGTCTGCCGGAGACCGGATCGATGCCTTACACGCTGAGCCAGGCCGCAAACCCCATGGCCATCGCGGAGTGCGAGTGGGGGACCGCGGGGACCATCCAGTTCACCGCGTTCACCTCGTGCCTCGGCGTGGTCGCCAAGGTCACCGGGCAGAACAACGTCATCGGCATCCACCTGGTCATGGTGGACGGCCACGGCAACACCTTCGGCACCGGCGACGTGGCGAGGGTGACGGGGGTATTGGCCAACCAGCACTACGACAACACCACCTGCCACGTGATCGGCGCCACCGGCTTCTGGCAGCACTCCGCGAGCGCAGCCTACAACGCGCTCATCGCGGCGCTGAACCACCCGACGGTCTACACCTTCGGCGACGGGACCTACGGCGCCACCATCACCGGCGGGGCGGTGGAGATCACCTACTAGCCACGCCTGGCGGGAGCAGGGCGTGCGGGTGATGGGCGTCAGCGCCTGGTGATGCGCATGCCGTTGGGCGCCACGCCCGGCGTGGGCGGCTCCGGTGGCTTCGGCGCCGGCGGGCGATCCTTCGCGGCGTCCTTCGGCGCCGGCTTCCCCGCCCCGCCGCCCGGCTTGGGCCCCGGCTGCGTCTTCATCGACAGGGCGATGCGCTTGCGCGGCACGTCCACGGACAGCACGCGCACGTTCACGCGGTCGCCGACGCGGACGTGGGCGGACGGGTCCTGCACGAAGCGGTCGGACAGCTCGGAGACGTGCACCAGGCCGTCCTGGTGCACGCCCACGTCCACGAAGGCGCCGAACGCCACCACGTTGGTGACGGTGCCCTGCAGCGTCATCCCGGGCTCGAGGTCCTCCAGCGTCTGCACGTCGTCGCGGAATGCGGGCGCCTCGAACGCCTGGCGCGGGTCGCGGCCCGGCTTGCGCAGCTCGGCCAGGATGTCCTCCAGCGTCGGCATCCCCACGCCGTCGCCCACGTAGCGCGCCGGCTCGATGCGGGCGATGGCGGCCTCGTTGCCCACCAGCTCCGCGACCGCCACGCGCAGGTCGCCCGCGATGCGCTCCACCAGCGCGTACCGCTCCGGGTGCACGGCCGATGCGTCCAGCGGGTGGTCGCCGCCGCGGACGCGCAGGAAGCCGGCGGCCTGCTCGTACGCCTTCGGCCCGAGTCCGGAGACCCTGAGCAGCTCCGCGCGGGCGCGGAAGGGCGCGCCGCCGTCGCGCCGCTCCACGATGCGCTTCGCGACCGTGGGCCCGATGCCCGCCACGTACGACAGCAGCGCGGGCGAGGCCGTGTTCAGCTCCACGCCCACGCGGTTCACGCAGCTCTCCACCGTCTCGTCCAGGCGCCGCTTGAGCCGCGTCTGCGACACGTCGTGCTGGTACTGCCCCACGCCGATGGACTTGGGGTCGATCTTGACCAGCTCCGCCAGCGGGTCCTGCAGCCGCCGGGCGATGGAGACCGCCGAGCGCAGCGTCAGGTCCAGCTCCGGGAACTCGTCGCGGGCGATGTCGGACGCCGAGTAGACGGAGGCGCCCGCCTCGTTGACCATCACCACCGCCGGGCGCTGCTCCGCCGGCACGTCGCGCACCGCCTCGCGCGCCAGCCGGTCCGTCTCGCGGCTGGCGGTGCCGTTGCCCACCGCCACCAGCTCCACGCCGTGCTGGCGGACCAGGCGCGCCAGCTCTGCCCTGGCGCGGTCCTCCTGGTGCAGGTAGACGACCCCCGTCGCCAGCAGGGCGCCCGTGCGGCTGACGACCGCGAGCTTGCACCCCGTGCGGTAGCCGGGATCGATGCCCAGCACCGTGCGTCCGCCGGCCGGCGGCTGGAGCAGCAGCGCCTCCAGGTTCCTGCCGAAGATGGCGATGGCCTCCTCGTCGGCGCGCGTCTTCATCTCCAGCCGCACCTCCACCTCCACGGACGGGGAGACCAGCCGGCGATAGGCGTCCTCCACCGCCTGTCCCATCTGCCCCGGCGCGCGGTGGCCGTCCAGCCAGCGGCGGCGCAGCGCGGCCGCGATCTCCTCGTCCGGCGCGGTGATGCGGGCCGTCAGCAGCCCCTCCGTCTCGCCGCGGCGGACGGCGAGCACCTGGTGGCTCCTGGCCGCCTTCACGGGGACGGAGAAGTCGTAGTAGTCCTGGAACTTGCTGACCTCGCCCTCCCTGCCGCGCGCCGCCCGGCTTTCCAGCACGCCGCGCCCGCGCACCTGGTCGCGGACGTACGCGCGGGTGGCCGCGTCCTCCGCGACGCGCTCCGCCACCACGTCGCGCGCGCCGGCCAGCGCGTCCTCCGCCGTGGCGACGCCCTTCTCCGCGTCGACGAAGGCCGCGGCGCGCGCCGCCAGCTCCGCGTCGGACGTCCGCCCCGCCCACAGCAGCTCCGCGAGCGGCCCCAGCCCGCGCTCCAGGGCGATGGTGGCGCGGGTGCGGCGCTTGGGCTTGTAGGGGAGGTACAGGTCTTCGAGCAGCGCCTTGGTCTCCGCGCGCTCGATTGCCGCGCGCAGCTCCGGGGTCAGCCTGCCCTGCTCGTCGATGGACTTGAGGATGGCGGCGCGGCGGTCGTCCAGCTCGGACAGGTAGTCGTGGCGGTCGCGGACGTCGCGGATGTGCACCTCGTCCAGCTCGCCCGTGGCCTCCTTGCGGTACCGGGCGATGAACGGGATGGTGTTGCCGGCGGCCAGCAGCTCCAGCGCGGCGCGGACCTGCGGCGCCCGGAGCCCCAGCTCCGCGGCGATCTGTTCGGCGTACTTCAAGTGCGAGAGTGCGAGAGTGCGAAA
>DASTLD010000391.1:0-14340 GCA_035715345.1 Longimicrobium sp. | reverse complement strand
GGCGTCAGGTCCGCGCGGGCGGCCGGCCGCGCGGGGGTGGCGGGCGACGGCGCCTCCGCCACGCCCAGCGCCCGGCGAAAGAGCACGCGGTTGCGCTCCAGGGCGCCGCTGCCGGCAGCGCGGCCGCGCCCGTACGCCGCGGCGCCCGCCCGCCACGCCTCGTGCTCCGCCGCGTCCATCTCCATGCAGCGCCGCAGCGCGCGCGTGAACGCCTCCGGATCGTCCAGCGGCAGGTCCCACCCCGCGCGCGCCGCCTCCAGCCCGCGCCAGGGCGTCTGGTCGCTCACCAGCACCGGGCACCCCTCGATGAGCGCCTCCAGCACCACGTGCCCGAAGTTCTCGCCGCGCGTAGGCAGGAAGAGCAGGTGATGCGCCCGCAGCACGGCCCGCACGCGGTCGTAGGGCAGCGCGCCGTGGTAGCGCGCGTTCACGTGCGGCGGCAGCGCGTCCAGCACCACCTGGCACATCTCCCAGTAGCGCCGGTCGTCCACCGGGCCGTAGACGTCGAAGTCCACCTGCCCCTGCACCGTGCCCAGCAGTGCCGCCGCCACGTGCAGGTTCTTCTTGGGCGCGATGCGGGACACGAACAGCACCCGCAGCTCGCCGGGCGCCTTGGGCTTCACCGGCGCGGCCGGCCCGGACTCCGCCGGCGGGGCGGCGACGAGGTCCGGCGCGACGACCACGTCCGCGCGCGCGCCCAGGTGCCGCAGCACGTCCGCCCGCTCGTCGTCCGTGGACGCCTGCCACACCACGCCGCGGAACAGCCCCACCGCGCGGGCGACCGCCAGGTAGAGCCGCTTCTTGAGGTACTTGGGCGTGGGGACGCGCTTCGCGAGGCCGGCCGGCAGCAGCCCGTACCAGCTCCCGGTGGAGAGCGCGCCGGGGTGCAGCTCGCCGCGGGGGGCCAGCACCACCGGGCGCGCCGGCACCCGCCCCAGCCGCCGCAGCAGCAGGGGAATGATGGTCAGGCGCGGCGAGAACAGGCTGTTGAGGTACAGCACGTCGTGCGGCGTGCCGCGCAGGATGCGGCGCAGCGCGCGGAAGCCGGTCTGCTCCGGCGGCAGGTACAGCGTCTCCGCGCCCTCCACCGGGTGCCAGGTGTTGGGGTGCAGGTCCGCGTACGGGCCGTGGTCGCCCGCGTCGCGGTCGCGCGTCACGATGCGGAAGCGGTAGTCGCCGCCCAGCTGGTGCACCAGGTGCTGGACGCTGCGCACCGGCCCGCCGGCCTTGCTGCCCGGCAGGTAGTAGTCCAGCAGCGCCAGGATGGTGGCGGGCATGCGGTGCGGCGGAACGGCGGGACGGGAGGATTGGGGAACGGCGGGCGTTCACCGGCTGCGGGGAAAGATAGGCCGCGCGCCGCGGAATGCCAGCCGTGGAGCGCGGACGGCCGGGGAGGCGGCTCCGTCCACGCTTTCGGCGACGACGGTCTTGCGCGCGGGCCCCGCACGCCTGACCCTTCTGTCGTCACGCCGCAGGAACCCTCATCCCACCCGTCCCCGAGGACCCATGAAGCGAGTCACCGGCATTGGCGGCATCTTCTTCAAAGCCAGGGACGCTCCGGCGCTGCACGCCTGGTACAAGCGGCACCTCGGCATCGACGTCCAGCCGTGGGGTGGCGCGGCGTTCGACTGGACCGACGACGAAGGCAAGCCGGTCGGCGGAACGACCGCCTGGCTGATTGCCCCGGCGGAAAGCGACCAGTTCGCGCCGAGCACCGCACCGTTCATGGTCAATTACCGGGTCGAGGATCTCCACGCGCTCGTCGCGGCCCTGCGCGAAGAAGGCTGCAACGTTCTCGACAAGATCGACGATTCCGAGTACGGGAAGTTCGCCTGGGTCATCGATCCGGAAGGGAACAAGGTGGAGCTCTGGCAGCCGGCCGACGGCGGATGACCGGGGCAATCGGCCTCGCCCTCATGTGTCGCCGGGCGTCAGTCCAGACGGAGGGATGAAGATGACACGAGTGCGGGTGGAGAACTTCACCATCTCGCTCGACGGCTACGGAGCGGGGCCGGACCAGGGCGCCGACCATCCGCTCGGCGTGGGCGGCGAGGCCCTGCACGACTGGCTGGTCGCCACGCGCGATTGGCGGGAGGCGCATGGTAAGGAAGGCGGAACGACGGGGATCGACGCCGATTTCGCCGCGCGGAGCGCCAGGAACGTGGGCGCCTGGATCATGGGGAGGAACATGTTCGGACCGGTCCGCGGCCCCTGGCCGGACACGGACTGGAAGGGCTGGTGGGGAAAGAACCCGCCCTTCCACGGCCCGATGTTCGTCCTGACCCACCACGCGCGTCCGCCCCTGGAGATGGAAGGCGGCACGACGTTCCATTTCGTCACCGGCGGCATCCACGAGGCGCTCGACCGGGCGCGCGGGGCGGCGGACGGGAAGGACGTGCAGATCAGCGGCGGGGCCAGCACCATCCAGCAGTACCTGCGCGAAGGCCTGATCGATGAGCTGCACGTCGCCATCGCGCCGATCCTGCTCGGCGCAGGGGAGCGGCTCTTCGAGGGGGTGGACCTGCGCGCCTCGGGATACGAGTGCAAGCAGTTCGCGGCCTCGGAGAAGGCCACCCACGTCGTGCTCGCGCGCCGGGCGTAGCGGCGCCCGGCCAGACGCGGAAAGGGCCGAGCCCCGCGATGGGGCTCGGCCCTCTTCATATTCAGCCCCTGCGGCGGCGCCGCGGCTTACATCCCGCGCGCGCGCTCGGCGCGGAACCACTCTACGAAGCGCGGGACGCCGTCCTCGATGCGCGTCGCGGGCGCGTAGCCCAGCATCTCCCGCGCGCGGCCGATGTCGGCGTAGGTGCGCTCCACGTCGCCCGGCTGCGCGGGCAGGCGCTCCAGCACCGGCTCCGTCCCCATCGCCCGGCCCAGCACCTCCACCAGGCGGCTGAGGGTCACGGTGTCGCTCTCGCCCAGGTTGAACAGCTCGAAGCAGCCCGGGTGCGCGCGCGCGTACGCCATCGCCCCCTCCACCCCCTGGACGATGTCGTCCACGTAGGTGTAGTCGCGCCGCGTGGACCCGTCGCCGTAGAAGGGGATGGGCCGCCCCTCCGCCATCAGCCGCGCGAACTTGTGGATGGCCAGGTCCGGCCGCTGGCGCGGGCCGTAGACGGTGAAGAAGCGCAGGCAGACCACGGCCGTGCCGTGCAGGTGCGCGTGCGCGTGGCACAGCAGCTCCCCCGCCCGCTTGGTCGCCGCGTAGGGGCTGATGGGCCGGTCCACGGGGTCGGATTCGTGGAACGGCACCCGCTCCGAGTTGCCGTACACGCTGGAGCTGCTGCCGAAGACGAAGTCCGGGACGCGCAGCCGCCGCGCCGCCTCCAGCATGGCCGCGGTGCCGTCCACGTTGACCTGCGCGTACAGCAGCGGCTGCTCGATGGAGGGCCGTACGCCCGCCTTGGCCGCCAGGTGGACGATCACGTCCACCCCGCCCGGCTCCGCGCCCGCGGCCGCCAGCCCCGCCAGCACGCCGTCCAGGTCGCGCACGTCCGCCTCCACCAGCGAGAAGCGGGCGTCGCCCAGCAGCGGCTCCAGTCCGCGGCGCTTGATGGCGGGGTCGTAGAAGGGGTCGAAGCTGTCCACCGCCCACACGCGGTCGCCGCGCTCCAGCAGTCGCGCGCACAGGTGGCTGCCGATGAAGCCGGCGCCGCCCGTCACCACCACCCGCATCGCCCCGTCCCCCGGCGCCGTTCCCGCGCTCACAGCGTGCGCGAGGTCGAGCCCTGCTCCTCCACCAGCCGGCGGAAGTGCGGGATGGTGCGCGTGAGCCCCTCTTCCAGCTCGATGGCGGGCTCCCACCCCAGGTGCTCGCGCGCCAGGGTGATGTCCGGGCGCCGCACCTTGGGGTCGTCCTCGGGCAGGGGGCGGAAGGAGAGCTCGCTGCGGCTGCCGGTGAGGGCGATGACCCGCTCCGCCAGCTCGCGCACGGTGAACTCGTGCGGGTTGCCGATGTTGGTGGGGTCCACGCGGTCCGAGTGGAAGAGCCGGGTGATGCCCTCCACCAGGTCGTCCACGTAGCAGAACGAGCGCGTCTGCGTGCCCTCGCCGTACAGCGACAGCGGCTCGCCGCGCAGCGCCTGCACGATGAAGTTGCTGACCACGCGCCCGTCGTTGGGCCGCATGCGCGGGCCGTAGGTGTTGAAGATGCGCACGATGCGCGTCTCCACCCCGTGGAAGCGGTGGTAGGCCATGGTCATGGCCTCCGCGAAGCGCTTGGCCTCGTCGTACACGCCGCGCGGGCCCACCGGGTTGACGTGCCCCCAGTAGCTCTCCGGCTGCGGGTGCACCTGCGGGTCGCCGTACACCTCGCTGGTGGAGGCGATCAGGAAGCGCGCGCCCTTGGCCTTGGCCAGCCCCAGCGCCTTGTGCGTGCCCAGCGACCCCACCTTGAGCGTCTGGATGGGCTTCTCCAGGTAATCGACGGGCGACGCCGGGCTGGCGAAGTGCAGCACCCCGTCCAGCGGCCCCTCCACGTAGACGTAGTTGGTCACGTCGTGCTGGACGAACTGGAAGCCGGGCCGCCCGATCAGGTGGGCGATGTTGTCCGGGTGGCCGGTGATGAAGTTGTCCATCCCCACCACCTCGTGCCCGTCCGCCAGGAAGCGGTCGCACAGGTGGCTGCCCAGGAACCCGGCCGCGCCGGTGATGAGGACGCGCATCCGCGCGCCCCCTCAGGCCGCGGCCGGCGCGCCCGCCGGCTGGGCCGGGCGCCGCCCCACGGACACGTACCGGAAGCCCAGCTCCGCCATCCTGCCCGGCTCCCACAGGTTGCGCCCGTCGAACACCAGCGGTTCGCGCAGCGCCTCGCGGATGCGGGCGAAGTCCGGGTTGCGGTACGACAGCCACTCCGTCAGCACCAGCAGCGCGTCCGCGCCCTGCAGGCAGTCGTAGTTGTGCTCGCACAGCGTCAGCGCGCCCGTCTCCAGCAGGTCCGCGAAGTAGCGCCCCGCCTCGTGCCGCGCCTCGGGGTCGTGCGCCCGCACCCGCGCCCCCGCCTCCGCCAGCCCGCGGACGATGGTCAGCGCCGGGGCCTCCCGCATGTCGTCCGTCTCCGGCTTGAAGCTCAGCCCCCACACGGCGAAGGTGCGGCCGCGGACGTCGCCGCCGTAGTGCTCCAGCACGCGCTCCACCAGCACCCGCTTCTGCGCGGCGTTGACCCCCTCCACCGCCTCCAGCAGCGACGCGTCCACCCGCTTCTGCCGCAGCGTGTGCACCAGCGCCTTGACGTCCTTGGGAAAGCAGCTCCCCCCGTAGCCGATGCCCGCGTACAGGAACGAGGGGCCGATGCGCTCGTCGCTGCCGATGCCGCGGCGCACCAGGTTCACGTCCGCGCCCACCGCCTCGCACAGCCGCGCGATGGTGTTCATGAAGCTGATGCGCGTGGCCAGCATGGCGTTGGCCGCGTACTTGGTGATCTCCGCGCTGGCGATGTCCATGAACAGCACCGGCTTGCCCGAGCGCAGGAAGGGCGCGTACAGCTCCGACAGCCGCTCGCGCGCGTGGTCGCTCTCCACGCCCACGACCACGCGGTCCGGGTACATGAAGTCCTGGACCGCCGCGCCCTCCTTGAGGAACTCGGGGTTGGAGCAGACGTGGAAGGGGCGATTCGTGAAGTGGGCGATGGTCTCGCGCACGCGCGGCGCGGTGCCCACCGGCACGGTGCTCTTGGTGATGACGATCTTCTCCGGCCCGTCGTCCGGCATGTTGCGGCCGATGGTCTCCGCCACCTCGAGCACGTGCTGCAGGTCCGCGCTGCCGTCCTCGCCCGGGGGCGTGCCCACGGCGATGAAGACCACCTCCGCTCCGCGCACCGTCCCCGCGACGTCGGTGGTGAAGGTCAGCCGCCCGTCGCGCAGGTTGCGCTCCACCAGCGGCTCCAGCCCCGGCTCGTAGATGGGGATCTCGCCCGCGTTCAGGCGGTCGATCTTGCCCTGGTCGATGTCGGCGCAGGCGACGTCGTTGCCGGTCTCGGCCAGGCAGGCGCCCGCCACCAGGCCCACGTAGCCCGTCCCCACGACGGCGATTTGCATGCGGATGCCGCGCTCGGTTCAGTCGGACAATGGAAAGCGGCCCCGCCCGGTCCGCCGGGACGTGCGGGGCCTGGAAGCCCGCGAGAATAGCGCGGGCGGTGCCGCCCCCGCAACCGGCGGGCCGCGGCGGCTTGCCGCCCCCGCGCGCGGTGCGTATTTTGGCAAGTTAGCCCCCCGCAGGCCGTTGCGCGCAGCCGCAGCCGCGCCCGGGGACCCACGGGGCTGCCGGGTCGGCGGCCCCGCGCGTTTGTGCGGCTCCAGCAAGATCATCCGAGTGACCCTTCCCAAGCCCATCCCGCCGCGCCTGACGGCCGTGCTGGCCCTGCTCATGGCCGCGGCCCCCGCCGCCGCGCAGACGGGGCCCACGCCGCCCGTGCGCACCGCGGTGCCGCCGGCGCAGGACACCGTGCGCACGCTGCCGCAGCAGGGGCAGGCGGACGCGGAGCGCGCCCAGGGTCCGCTGCTGGACGCCCCCGTCAGCCGCACGGAGTACCGGCTGGGCCCCGGCGACCAGGTGGACGTGGCCATCTTCGGCGAGCTCAACCAGGTCTACACGCTCACCGTGTCGCCCGAGGGCTCGCTGCTCATCCCCACCGTGGGCATCGCCCGCGTGCTGGGCCTCAACCTGGAGCAGGCGGAGGACCGGGTGCGCGCCACCGTGGCGCGCTACTACCGCAACGTGGAGGTGCGGCTGGCGCTCAGCCGCGTGCGCACCTTCAAGGTGTTCCTGGTGGGCGACGTGACCACGCCCGGCGTGCGCACCGCCACCGCGGCCACGCGCATCAGCGAGATCGTCAACGCCCCGCGCGACCGCAACGGCGCCCGGCGCCGCACCGTGTACCTGCGCCGCGCCAGCGGCGACTCCGTGGACGTGGACCTCGCGCGCTTCTTCCAGCTCGGCGACGTGGCGGCCAACCCCACGCTGCGCGAGGGCGACGCGCTGCGGGTGCCGCTGGTGGACGAGACGGTGAGCGTGCAGGGGCGCGTGCTCTTCGACGGCGCGTACCAGTTCCGCCGGGGCGAGTCGCTGGCGGAGCTGCTGCACCTGGCCAACGGCGGCGACGGCTTTCCCGCGGACGCCGCCGACAGCATCCGCGTGGTGCGCACCCCCGCCGCCGGCGAGCGCGTCATCCTGCTGATGTCGCGCGACGAGGCGCTGGGCGCCCGCGGCCGCGCCTTCGCGCTGCAGCCGTTCGACGCGGTGTACGTGCCCAGCCTGTCCAACTTCCGCCGCCAGCAGGTGGCCCAGGTGGTGGGGCAGGTGGTGCGCCCCGGCACCTACCCCATCCGCCCGGACACCACCACGGTGCGCGAGCTGGTGGCCATGGCGGGCGGCTTTACCCCGCAGGCGTCGCTGGTGCAGGCCACGCTGCAGCGGGGAGAGCAGACGGGCGCGGTGCCCAGCGACCAGCTGGCCTCCATCCCCACCGACCTGCTGACCGGCGAGGAGCGGCGCATCCTGCAGATCCGCGCGCAGGGCGCCACCAACGCCGTGGTCATCGACTTCCAGCGCGTCTTCGCCGCCGGCGGCGACGCCTACGACCAGACCGTGCGCAGCGGCGACGTGCTGACGGTGCCCATGGCCTCCACCGACGTCACGGTCATCGGGGCGGTGGGGGTGCCGGGGCTGGTGCGCCACGCGCCGGACCAGGGCGTCGCCTACTACGTGCGCCAGGCGGGCGGCTTTTCGCGCCGCGCGGACCGCGGCGACATGGTGGTGCTCAAGGCGCGCAACGGCACGCGCGTGCACTGGCGCGACGTCGGCGAGCTGGACCCGGGCGACACGGTGGTGGTGCCGTTCCGCGACGACCGCAACTGGCGGGACGTGCTCACCAGCACGCAGGCCATCGTCACCACCATCAGCGGCCTGGTCCTCATCGCCGTCGGCATCTTCTGAACGTGACCCCGGACCCCACCATGGACGCCCCCGCGCCGCGCGCGCCCGACGGCGAGGCCACGCTGCTGGACTTCGCGGCGGTGCTGCTGCGCCGCTGGAAGCTGATCCTGCTGACCACCCTGGCGGTGGCCGCGCTGGCCGCCGCCTACGCGCTGTCGAAGCCGAAGGTCTACACGGCCGCCGTCACCCTCGTCCCCTCCGCCACGGGGGGCACGGACAGCCGCGCGCAGATGCTGGCGGCGCAGCTCCCCGGATTCCTGCGGCTGGGCGGCGGCGGCGGCAACCCGGCGCAGGCCATGGTGCAGGCCATCCTCAACAGCGGCTCCCTGCGCGACTCGGTGGCCCGGGCGGTGGCGCGCACGGACGAGGGGCGGCGCGCCGGCCCGGCGGAGCTGGGGCGGGTGATGTCGCAGCAGACGCAGGTGACCAGCGACCCGGCGGACCGCTCCATCACCGTCGCGGTCACGTCCACGGACCCGCGGCTGGCGGCGCGGCTGGCGGAGGCGGTGCCGGACGCGGTCAACACCATCGCCAGCGCGCTGTCGCTGGAGGCGGCGGACCGGCGCCGCGAGACGCTGCAGAAGCAGCTGGAGACGGCGCGGACGCGGCTGGCCGCCAGCGAGGAGCGCCTGCGCGACTTCGAGCGCCGGCACGCGGCCTCCGCGCTGCCGGAGCAGGCGCGCGAGAGCGTGGAGGCGGCGGGAGAGCTGCGCCGGCAGGTGAACGCGGCGGAGCTGCGGGTGGCGCAGCTGCGGCGCACCACCACGCCGGAGAACCCGCAGTACCGCGCGGCGCTGGACGACCTGGCCGGGCTGCGGCGGCAGCTGCAGGAGATCACCCGCGGCACCGGCGGCGAGGGGCTCATCGGGGGCGGCGCGGCGCCGGACATCAAGATGCAGGCGCAGCGGCTGACGCGTCAGTACATGGCGGACGAGCAGGCGTACCTGGCGCTCTCCGCGGAGATCATGGGCCAGGAGGCGGGCAACTCCGACCTGACGGTGGTGAGCGTGCTGGACGCGCCCTCCGTGCCCGGCGCGCCCTCCGGCCCGCGCGTCAAGCTGCTGGTGGTGCTGGGGGTCATGCTGGGGGGCGTGCTGGCGCTGTTCCTGGCCTTCACGGTGGACTACGTCGCCCGCGCCCGCTCCAGCGCCGCGCACCAGGACTTCTTCCGCGAGCTCGACCGGTTCCGCCTGCGCCGCCGATAAAAGCGAAAAAAACACGCAGAGGGGAACGGAGAGGAAAAAAAGAGAGCCGCAGAGGAACAGCGAAGTTCCTCTGCGGCTCTCTTCAGCCTCCGCCCGCTGCGGGAGATTCCTTTTCGTTGCCACGCGTCAGACGGGCCGCTCAGCCGCCCGTGCAGTTGGGCTCCAGGCAGGCTGCATTACCGTCCGTCATCAGGCAGCTCACGAGGCACGTCATAGTGTCCTGGGGACAAAAATGACCGCCATACCCGCATGACCCGCAGTACGAGCCGTCGGAGGCATCGCATCCTCCCTCCGGCCACTCGGTCGCGGCGTGCCCGTGCACCGTGCCGGCCTTCTCGTCCTTGCCGGCGGCCGTGGCGAACGATTCCACCACCAGCTCTTCCGGATCGAGACGGATCCTGTTCATTCCAGGCCTCCAACGTACGGGGGGTTAGCGTGCTAGACGATCCCGCACGAGAACCGAGCATGTATTGGGCCATAATCCGAGGACCGACGGGGGCGAAGAAGCCAGGGGGACGGGTGTGCCTGCTGCTCTCGGGAACGAGCGGGTGCGGGGCGCACGAGCGCATGCCTCGGGAGCCCTGGGGGTCGTGGGCGGAGGAAAACAGAGAGCCGCAGGGGAACAGCGAAGTTCCTCTGCGGCTCTCCTTTCAACCTCTGCGTCCTCTGCGTGAGGCTTTTTTTCTCTCCGCCCGCGCGTCAGACCGCCGCCAGCACCGGCGCCTCGGCGGCCTCCCCGGCGCCGGAGAGGAACCGCTCGGCGAGCTCCACCTGGTCCGCGCTGCCCAGGAACAGCGGCGTGCGCTGGTGCAGCGACTCCGGCTCGACCTCCAGGATCCGCCGCCGCCCGTCCGACGCGCGCCCGCCCGCGTGCTCGCAGATCATGGCCAGCGGCGCCGCCTCGTACAGCAGCCGCAGCTTGCCGTTGGCGTTCTTGGCGTCCGCGGGATACATGAACATCCCCCCGTACAGCAGGTTGCGGTGGAAGTCCGCCACCAGCGACCCGATGTAGCGCGCGCTGTACGGCTTCGGATTCCCGTCCACGCCCTTCAGGTGGTCCACCAGCCGCCGCATCTCCGGGCCCCAGCGCCCGTAGTTGCCCTCGTTGACGCTGTAGATGCGCTGCCCCGGCGACGGGATGCGGATGTTGGGGTGCGACAGCAGGAACTCGCCGATGGAGGGCTCCAGCGTGAAGCCGTGCACGCCGTTGCCCGTCGTGTAGACCAGCATGGTGGACGAGCCGTAGACCACGTACCCCGCCGCCACCTGGCGATGCCCCGGCTGCAGGCAGTCCTCCGCGCAGCCGCGCGGGTGGTCGCTGACCTTGCGGTGCACGGAGAAGATGGTGCCCACCGAGACGTTGGCCTCGATGTTCGACGACCCGTCCAGCGGGTCGAAGAGCACGCAGTACTTGCCGGTGGGAAAGCGCTCCGGGATGGGGATGAAGTCCGCCATCTCCTCCGACGCCATGCCGCACAGGTGCCCCGTGTGGTCCAGCGCCTTGAAGATCACCTCGTGCGCGAACTCGTCCAGCTTCTTCACGTCCTCGCCCTGGACGTTCACCTCGCCGGTGTAGCCCAGGATGTCCGCCAGGCCCGCGCGGCGCACCTCGCGGGCGATCATCTTGGCCGCGAAGGCGATGTCGTACAGGATGTTGCTGAAGGCGCCCGTGGCCTCGGGAAACTGCCGCTCGGCCTCGATGATGTGGCGCTCGATGGTGATGACGGACCTGCCGGTCACGGCTGCTCCCGCGTCGGGGGGTGCGGAGGGAACGCGCGGTCGGCCGCGCGGTGCGCCTCCACCTCGTATCGGTTCTGGCGGTACCCGCGGCGCAGCGTCTCCAGCGTGTAGCGCACGGGAAACCAGGGGTCCTGCCACTGCCGCACGTGCTCCAGCTCGTGCACGATCAGCCGGGGCGACGCGGGCTCGTCCGGGTGCAGCACGATGGTGCGCCCCAGCGTGACCGCGCCCGCAGGCCCGCCCATCCGCCCCAGCAGCCCGCCGATGCGCGGAACCAGCCGCCCGCAGCGAAAGGTGACGCCGGTGGTGTCCACGCTCTCCGGCAGCCCCGCCGGCCGCTCCACCACCGGCCCCAGCACCGCGTCCTTGATACGGCTCCACATGATCGGCACGGTGCGGGCGGACGCCTGCGGCTCACGCGCACCAATGTGTTCCGTAACCCGCGGAGCGTCAAGAATGTCCACGCCGGGGAGCAAACGTGCGTTCACCCCCGGGCGTGCAAGCTCCGGTCCCGCGGCGGGCGCACGCGCAGCGCCTACGGGTCGAAGCGCAGGGTGTTGAAGCTGCTGGCCACGGCCTCGTCGTCCAGCACGGGCGCGCGGCCCGTCTCGGAGTACATCACCACCGCCATGCGGTGCGGACCGGTGAGCGTGGTGTACAGCCGGCCGTGTCCCAGCACGCGGCTTCCCGACTTCTCCCGGAAGCGGAAGATGCGGTACGCCAAGGGGCCGATGGTGTATACCGGCTCCTCCCCTCGGCCGCCCAGGGTCTCCATCAGCGACGCCAGCGTGGGCTGCAGGTGGCGTTGCCGCCGGGCGGGCGGCCATGCATCCGCCCCCCTGCGCTCGTTCGGGAACACCATCACCCGCAGGATGCGCCCGCCGTTGTACGACTCGAAGATCCGTGTCCCGTCGGGCTTGCGGACCGTCTCCACCGGCGGGCCCACCCCGGGCGGGAACCGCATTTCCACCCCCGCCCGCGCAAAGGTCACCCGGTCCGCCTGCAGGCCGTCCGTCGGCCGCGGGCGGGCCGCGGCCAGGAACGCCAGGACCTGCCGATCCGCTCCGGGATCCGTCCCGCCGCTGATGTCGACCACCTGGATGGCGACGCCCACCGGCGCGCCTGCCCGCGGCACCGCGACCTGTACGACGCCGCGGCCGGCCTTGCCGAAGCGGATGGGCGTGCTGCTCACCAGGTGCGTGGAATCGTCGAGCCGACTCACCTCGCCGTCAAGCTGCGTGGAGTCGTGGAACACCTCCGACACCATGCGGAACTGGTCATGGCGCACCTCTAGGTCGTCGGGGAAGCCCCACATTCCGGGCCCGTCGAACACGCCGATCAGGATGAACCTCCGGTCGTCCTCGGCCGTGCTGCGGTAGAGGCGCAGGCCTGGCCGTCCCTTGTCCCGGACGAAGGCGGCAAAGCCGGGGGGCGGCGCAGCGGCAATCCCCTCGCGGGCCAACGCCTCCGCAACGTCCGGCTGCGGCGGCGACTGCGACCGTGCGCCCACGGGCGCGGCGGCCGCCGCGCAGACGGCGAGCACGCGGAGGAATGGATGCATGGTGTACACGGCTGTGCAGGGTGGAGGGTGAGAAGAGCGGCCGCGGCGCCGAGGCCCAGCGCCGGTGCCGGGACGGGTCAGCGCGCTTGGGGCGCGGGGACGCGCACGGTGTCGAGGACGGCGGCGACGGCGCCCTCGTCCAGCGGCCGCGCCGGGTCCGTCTCGGCGTACATCACCAGCACCGTGCGGTGCGGGCCCGACGCCGTCCCGTACAGCCGGGCCCGCCCCTCAACCGGTCGATCGTTGAGGCGCTGGAAGCTGAACCCGACGAAGTGCGCGCCCTCCGCGGCGTGCACCCGCCGGTCCGAGCGTCCCCGGAACGCCCGCGAATACAGCCCGAGTTCCTGCTGCAGGTGCTGAATACGCCGCTGCGCGCTCCACTCCACAGCCCGCGCCGCGCGGTTCGCCGTGACGATGATGACGATCACCTCGGTCCCGCGGCGCGAGCGGAATGTCCGCACCCCCTCCGCCAAGTCCCGGTAGGTCTCGCTCGGGCGCGTGAACCCCGGGGGGAGCCGGATCTCCAGGCCCGCCTCGCGCCACGCCGGCGGCACCGCAGGAACGCGTGGACGTGCCGCATACAGGAACGCCAGGATTGCCGGATCCGCGGCGGGGTCGGTGGCGCCGCCGACGTCGACCACCTGGATGCCCACGCCGACGGGCGCGCCGCTGCGTGGCACGTAGATCTGCACGACGCCGCGCCCCCCGTCCTTGTCCGCGACAACGATGCGGCTCACCAGGTGCGTTGCGTCCTCCGGCGTGCTCGTGGCCAGCCTGGTGCGGCGCGCCGTGAACACCTCGGTCATGAACTCCGACTGGAGGCGGCGGGCCGCCAGGTCGTTCTCGCCGTCCCAGGCGCGTAGGGGGTCCATCACCCCGATCAGGATGAGCCGCTTGCCGGATCGGCTTGCGTAGAGGCGCATCCCCTCCTTCCCCTCGTCATCAGACGGAACGATCCGGAAGGGGGGATAACCGGCGGGTGGCGAAGCGGTGATTCCCTCGTCGGAGAGGACGTCGCGGGGCGCCTGCGCGGCAACCGGGCACGCCAGCAGGGGGGCCAGGATGAAGGCCTGGACGGGTCTGAAGATCGTGAGCATGGTTGGGCATCCGATGGTGATGTGCGAATCAAGCGGAAGCGGCGCCCCGGACGGGCAACGTCTGGGCCGGTAAGGGGCGCCAGCTCCGGCAGGCCCGCAACTGTTTCCCACGTATGAGCTTATGAGAAGCCTTGCCCCTCCCGGGTTCCTGCCCGCCTTGGGGCGCCCACGTCCCAGCCGGGGCTGCCAAGCCGCACCGGAGGGGGCACTTTTTCCACCCGGCGCCTCCCCCGGCGTTACGGCTCAATCCGCCGCCACTCCGCGCCGCCGGGGTCCACCTCGATGCTGACGGTGCCGTCCAGGTCCGTGCGCGCCACGGGAATGCGGCGCCGCGCCAGGCGGTCCAGCACCTCGCGATGCGGGTGCCCGTAGCGGTTGCGCGCGCCGGCGCTGACCACCACCAGCTCCGGCCGCACCCGGTCCAGGAACGCCGGCGAGCTGGCCGTGCGGCTGCCGTGGTGACCCGCCTTGAGCACGTCCGCCCGCAGCCCGTCGCCGTAGCGCGCGGCCAGCGCCGCCTCCACCCCCTGCGACGCGTCGCCCGTCAGCAGCGCGCTGAAGCCGCCGTAGCGCAGCAGCACCACCGCGCTCACGTCGTTCACGTCCTCCGGGTGGCGCAGGGCCGCGTCCGTGGGCCAGAGGAAGGCGAGCTCGATCCCGTCCATCATCAGCCGGCGGTCCTGGCGCGCCGCGCTCCACGCCGTGCCCCGCTCCTCCACCGCGCGCAGCGTCTCCAGGTACACGGGCGAGCCCAGGGGAAGGCCCGGCTCGATCACCCGCTCCACGTCCATCCCCCGCATGACGG